>JBIOVC010000080.1:0-11621 GCA_044867545.1 Hyphomicrobiaceae bacterium
GCGCGCGCGATCTGGTTGCGGTCCTCGAGCGGCGCGGATTTGTACTCGAGCAGCCGCCGCCCCTCGAGCCAGGTCATCGTCAGGAGCCGCTTCGTTGACAACTCCGGCAGCACGTCGGGAACGCGGATCAGCGGACCACCTGAGAGCATCAGCGCATAGAGCCGCATGTGCCGCGCCTCGAGCTCGTAGTCGAGCTCCTCGCGCAGCCGTGCGGCGATCTCCTTCAGGATCTCGCCGGTCTCGACCGCCGGGTCCATGCGGGCATGGATCGAGAACACGATCCTGAGCTGGTTGAGGTCGGCCTCCACCGCCGACTGCATGTCGGGATACTGCAGCTTGGCGGCGAGCACGCGCCCGTCGTGCGCCACCGCCCGATGCACCTGGCCGAGCGAGGCCGACGCCGCGGCCGCCGGCTCGAAGCTCTTGAAGCGTCTGGACCAGTCCGGCCCGAGCTCCGCCACCATCCGCCGCCTGACGAACGCCGGCCCCATCGGCGGCGCTTGCGACTGCAGTTGCGACAGCTCGCGCGCGTACTCGGGCGGTAGCGCCTCGGGGATGGTCGAGAGGAGCTGCGCCACCTTCATCAGCGGTCCCTTGAGCCCGCCGAGCGCTGCCGCAAGCTCGGCCGCACCCTTCGAGCGGTCTGCCTCGATGCCGAACAGACGCTGGCCGGCATAGCGTGCCGCCACCGCGCCGACGTTGGTGCCGACCCGGACGTAGCGCGCCGCACGCGCGGAGAAGCGGTTCTCTTCGTTGTCGGCCAAAGGCAAGCCTCCGGGGTCTGTCATATCGGGGTGCTCGCGCGGTCACGCTAGGATCAACGCCGACTGATGAGGTCGATGGTGATGTCGCGCTTGACGTGGAGGACGCGCAGCACGGTTACGACATCATCGCCATAGTCGTAGATGATGACATAAGGCAGCACGAGCCAGATGCGTGCCAGCGGCCCGAGCGCCCGGCGCGGCGGTCCAATGCCGGGGAACGTGGAAAGGCGGTCGAACGCTCCGTCAAAGGCTTCGGCATACTTGGCGGCAGTGCCATGCCCGGCCACTCCGGCCAGGTATTCGAGGATTTCTGCAACGTCACCATCTGCAGAGCGCTTCGAGCCGAGCCGCATTGCGAGCGCGATGCTCCTCCAGGCTCAGTACGTCGCCATGGGCTGCTGCCTCTCGCGCTTCCTCGACGTAGGGCGCCGCCCAGGCGAGATCGTCCACCTCACCAGCCATACTGTCCGTGATCGCAGCGGCGGCGGCTTCCTCGATCGAGCTGAAGTGCCCGGCAGCAACCTTGGCCTGCAGCCAGGCGCGCTGCTCAGGGGTGATCGTAATCTCCATAGCGTTGAAGTATAGGGCGAAACGTCGGCAAGGGAAGGGCCGCAACCAGGCTCTGCCGTATTCGGCCAGCAACGGGCAGCAGGACGCGCTATTCTAGCCCTCCCGCCGAATCGTCAGCCTCCTTACCGAAGCAAAGTGCACCGAACACTCACGGGACCGATCGCTCGAGGCTGGCGCTGGCTCTCCGCGCCGATGGGCACCGCCATTTGCGCGCTCGGCGTGACCCAGATCGTCTCCTGGGGCAGCACGCTCTATGCGCTCGGCGTGCTCGGCGCACCGATTGCCGAGGAGACCGGCTGGAGCCGCGGGCTGGTGTTTGCCGGCTTGACCGCGGGGCTGCTCGCCTCCGGCGCGACCTCGACCCATCTCGGCCGCGCCATCGACCGCTATGGGGCGCGCGCAATCATGAGCGCAGGCTCCGTGCTCGCCGGCATCGGGCTTTGTCTCCTATCGCTCGTCGACGACCCGCTCTCCTACCTTGCCGTGTGGCTCCTGCTCGGCCTCGCCATGCGCATGACGCTTTACGATGCGGCCTTCGCGGCCCTGGTCCAGGTCACCCCCTCGCGCGGCCGCCGCGCGATCTCGTACCTGACGCTGTTCGGCGGCTTCGCCTCGAGCGTGTTCTGGCCGATCGGCCATTGGCTCAACGCCGGCTACGGCTGGCGCACGACCTTCCTGGTCTTCGCCGCCATCAACCTCTTCCTCTGCGTACCGCTCACCTGGTGGGGCCTTGCCCGCCGCGAAACCAACGCCGCGCCGACGGTTGCACCGGCGGCGAGCAGTGCGGCCCCTACGGGCGCCGTCCTCGAGGGACGGCCCCGCCTGATAGCCATGGTGCTGTTCGGACTCGTCATGTCGGCCACCGCCTTCGTGATGGGCGCGATGGCGGCCCACCTGCCGGCCATACTCCAGGCGAGCGGGCTCTCGGCCGCGGTCGCCGTCACCCTCGCCTCCATCAAGGGCGTCGCACAGGTTGCAGGCCGCATCGCCGACATCCTGTTCGGGCAGCGGCTCCATCCGGTCGACCTCGGGCGATTGTCGATCTGGCTGCTGCCGGCATCATTCCTGGTGCTGATGGCGGGCGGCGCCAACTTCTGGGCGGCGCTGGCCTTCACGCTGTCGTTCGGCGTCGCCAACGGTCTCATCACTATCGTGCGCGGCGCCGTGCCGCTCGCGCTGTTCGGACCGCATGGCTATGGAGCCGTGCTCGGCATCCTGGCGACGCCCTATCTCGTCACCAACGCGCTGGCCCCTGTGCTGCTGGCGTTCGTGATCGATGCAGCCGGCTATCCGGCGGCCGAAGCTGTGCTCGTCGTTGCCGGACTGCTCGCTGCCGTCGCCATCGAGCTGATGGCGGCCTGGCACCGCCGGCTCGCACGCCCAGTCAGCGTCCGGACCTAGTGTGATGATCGAGAAATTCGCCGGTGCTCGCGGCTTCCTTCTGAGCGAATTTCTCGATCTGAATCACACTAGCAACTCTATGATTCTAGTGTCCCTTATGATTCCGAAGTTCGCTCGCGAACCCAGCATCGAGCGCTGGCGAACTTCGGAATCGGGACACTAGACCATCACCTGCGTGCCGACCTCCACCACCCTGTCGGAGGGGATCTGGAAGTAGGCGGTGGCATCCTCCGCGGTGCTCGCGAGCACGATGAAGAGCTGCTCCTGCCAGCGCGACATCTCCGACTTGACGGTGGGCTTCAGCGAGCGCCGCGACAGGAAGAACGAGGTCTGCGCGATCTCGACGTTGAGATCCTTGCGCCGGCAGTGCTCCAGTATCTTGGGCACGCTCGGCGTCTCCATGAACCCATAGCGCGCAATAACCCGGATGAAGGTATCCGACACAGTGTCGACCGACACCCGCTCGTGCCGCGCGACCCGTGGCGTGTCCTCGGTCTTGATCGTCAGGATGATGTTGCGCTCGTGCAGAACGCGGTTGTGCTTGAGATTGTGCAGCAGCGAGGTGGGCGCGTAGCTCGGGTCCGCCGTCAGGAACACCGCCGTTCCCGGCACCCGGTGGGGCGGCTTCGTCTCGAGCTTGCGCACCAGCCAGTCGAGCTCCGCCTCGCTTTTGCGCGTGATCCGCGTGAGCACGTGCGTGCCCTTTCGCCAGGTCAGCATGATGGCGACCATTAGCCCGGCGACCAGCAGTGGGAAGATGCCGCCCTCGGGGATCTTCAGCGCGTTCGCCACGAAGAACGTCTGCTCGAGCAGCATGAGCGGGGCGATCACGGCGAGCGACTTCGCGAGGCTCCAGCCCCACCTGCGCCACACGACGAACAATGCGATCATCGACGCGATCACCATCTCCGCCGAAACCGCCACGCCGTAGGCAGCCGCAAGATCGCCGGACGAGCGGAACACCACCGTGACGAACAGGACGCCGACCAGCAACAGATAGTTCACGCGCGGCAAATAGATCTGTCCGAACATCGACTCGGACGTGTGGTGGATCATCATGCGCGGCAGCAGGCCGAGCTGGATGGCCTGCCGGGTGAGCGAGAACGTGCCGGTGATCACCGCCTGGCTCGCTATCACGGTGGCGGCTGTCGCCATCACCAGCATCGGCGCGACCGCCCAGCTCGGGTAGAGACGGTAGAACGGATTCTCGAGCGCGCCCGGATCCTGCAACAGCAGCGCGCCCTGCCCGAAGTAGTTGAGCATCAACCCAGGCAGCACAACGCTGAACCAGGCGAGCTGGATCGGCCTGCGCCCGAAGTGCCCGAGATCGGCATAGAGCGCCTCCGACCCGGTCGCGACCAGGAACACGAGCCCCATCACCGTGAGCCCGACAAGGCCATTCTTCAGCAGGAAGTCGACGCCGAGCACCGGGTTGAAGGCAAGCAGCACGCGGGGCTCCTCGAACACGTGCAGCAGTCCGCCGACCCCGAGCGCTACGAACCACACGAGCGTGATCGGCCCGAAGAACTGGCCGACCCGGTGCGTACCTCTCGCCTGCACCGCGAACAGTCCGACGAGGATGACGATCGTCAGCGGCAGCACGAACTTCTCGAAATCCGGGGAGATCACCTTCAGACCTTCGACCGCGGATAGCACCGAGATGGCCGGCGTGATCACCGCATCGCCGTAGAAGAACCCGACGCCGACCACACCGAGGACGAATATGACCGGAGCAGCGCGCCCGGCAGCGGATTGGCCGAGCGCCATCAGCGCGAAGGTGCCGCCCTCTCCCCTGTTGTCCATGCGCAACAGCAGCAGCACGTACTTGCACGTGACAGTCAGCACCAGCGTCCACACCATCAGCGAGAGGATGCCGAGGATCGTGTCGATGCCGGCCACGGCGTCGGAGCTGACCGCAGTGATCGCCTCGCGCATGGCATAGAGGGGGCTCGTACCGATGTCGCCGTAGACGACACCGATGGAACCGAGAGCGAGCACCCAGAGCTTGTTCGCCTGGGTGTGGTGAGAGTCCTCGGCACTGCTGGCTGGCACATGGGCATGTGCCATCGGGCACCTCGTCACGGAGCCGCATCTGAGCGGCGGAAGAGCCGCGGGCTATATGCTCACGCGCCGCCCGAGTGAAGAGCCGGCCGGTGCGACAAATCAGGTCAGCATCGATCCCTGCCGAACGCCCCCGCCCGCTGCTGGTTCGCCCCCTCCAACGGCGCGGAATCACTCACCGCGCGTGTATAGCGCAAACCGGCCTGCGCCAGGAGAGTTTTGCAGCAGGAGGGGTAACGTCAACGCGATCGCTCGAGCTCGTCGATCATCCGCTCGATTACTGATAGACCCTTCTGCCAGAACTCGGGTTTGCTGGCGTCGAGTCCAAATGGTGCCAGCAGCTCGGAATGATGTTTCGACCCGCCCGCCTTCAGCATTTCCATGTACTTCCCGACGAAGCCCGGATGCGCCTCCTCATAGAGCGCATAGAGCGAGTTCACCAGGCAGTCGCCGAATGCGTAGGCGTAGACGTAGAACGGCGAGTGGATGAAGTGCGGGATGTAGGTCCAGAACACCTCGTAGCCGGGTTTCAGCTCAATCGCGGGACCGAGGCTCTCTTTTTGCACCTCGAGCCAGAATGCATCGAGCTGCTCGGAGGTTAGCTCGCCCTGCCGGCGCGCCTCGTGCACCTTCCGCTCGAACGTATAGAACGCGATCTGGCGCACCACCGTGTTGAGCATGTCCTCGACCTTGCCGGCGATCAGCGCCTTGCGCTCCTTGGCATCGCGCGTGTCGGCGAGCAGCGCCTTGAAAGTCAGCATCTCGCCGAATACGGACGCGGTCTCTGCTAGCGTCAGTGGCGTCGACGCCAGCAGCGGCCCCTGCGGAGCGGCGAGCACCTGGTGCACGCCGTGGCCGAGCTCGTGCGCGAGCGTCATGACGTCGCGTGACTTGCCGAGATAGTTGAGCAGCACGTAGGGGTGGACCGACGGCACCGTCGGATGCGCGAACGCGCCCGGCGCCTTGCCGGGCCTCACCGGTGCATCGATCCAACGCCTCTCAAAGAAGCCGCCGGCGATCCTCGCCATATCGGGCGAAAACGCGCCGTAGGCGGTGAGCACCATGCTCTTCGCCTCGTTCCATGGGATCACGCGTTCGGGCTTCTCCGGCAGCGGCGCGTTGCGGTCCCAGTGGGCGAGCCGCTCCATGCCGAGCCACTTCGCCTTGATCCGGTAGTACCGGTGGGAAAGCCTCGGATAGCTCGCCCGTACCGCGGAGACCAGCGCCTCCACGACCGGCGCCTCGACCCGGTTGCCAAGATGGCGCGAGTCGGCGACGTCCTTGAAGCCGCGCCAGCGGTCCGAGATTTCCTTGTCCTTGGCGAGGGTATTGGTGATCAGTGTGAAGAGCCGCACGTTGTCCTTGAAGACCTTGGCGAGCGCTTCGGCGCCCGCGCGGCGCTTCGCCGGCTCGGGGCTCGACATCAGGTTGAGCGTTGGCTCGAGTGTCAGCGGCTCCGCCTCGCCCTCGACCGGGAAGCGGAGCGCCGCCATCGTCTCGTTGAAGAGCCGGTTCCAGGCGCCGCGAGCTGTCTGCGACTTCTCGTGGAACAGCTTCTCGATCTTCTCCTCGAGCTGGTAGGGCTTCTCCTTGCGCAGGTCGTCGAACCACGGCTTGTAGCGGGCGAGGCCCGGATGGCGGATCGCGGCATCGAGCGTCGCATCCGGCACCTGGTTGATCTCGAGCTCGAAGAAGATCAGGTCAGTGGAAATGTTGGTGAGCTTCTCGCCGATGTCGCCGTAGAACTTTGCCCGCTGCGGGTCCGACTGGTTGCCGGCATAGAGCAGCCCGGCATACGAGCCGATCCGCCCCATCAGGTCGGACAGCGCCTCGTAGGCCCTGACCGCCTCCGCTAGGCGACCGCCGTCCTTGGCGACCTCGCCTATTCTGCCCTGATACGCGTCCTTGAGCCGGGTTGCCTCCGCCCGCGCCGCGGCGAGGTCGCGCTCGATCTCGGGTGCGTCGGGGCTCGTGTAGAGATCATCGAGATTCCACTCGGGCATGTCCCCGAGATCGGCCGGCGCGGCGGCAGACCGCGGCTTGCCAGCGGCGGCCTGCGGCGGAGAAAGGGTAATGCTGCGGCTGAGGATCATAAGGGAGCGCTCCCCGTGCTGTCGGCGGCTTGGTTGCCCTCGATGCGGAACATGTATACTTGATGACGGGACTGCATTCTTCCAACCGTTTCCTCCGGGCGATGGCCATGGTGCAAGCGAGCCTGCGACTGGGTGTCGTCTTCGACATCGACGGTCTCGCCGATCCCCTCTACGGCTACGCCGCCTACCAGATCCTGTTCAAGACGGTGATCGCCTCCGACCGGAGCCTACTGGAAGGCACGCGTTTTTGGGACGGCGACACGAGCGCGACGCTGGCAGGAACGAGCCGCGACTATGTGATCGCCGTCGAGACGGAGAACGCGGCTGCCCTGCGCCGCATCCGCGAGCTGATGTCCGGGCTCGATCATCCGGCATTGAAACCGGTGAGCCGGCGCTTCCTCGCCGATGAGGCGTTGCGGACCGAGCCGCTGGTCGTCGCTGCGCGCATCAACGAGCTTGGCGCCATGGACTGGTGCGATACCTCGTTCGTGCGCAATGCCTGGCAGGCCGCATCCAAGGCCGTCGACGCCGCGAGCGGGCTCCCGACGGATGGCACCGCACGCGACGCATGGGAACAGCGCAAACCCGCCTAGTGTGATGATCGAGAAATTCGCCGGCGCTCGCGGCCCCCTCTGAGCGAATTTCGCGATCAGGACACTAGCCATCGAGCGCAGGCGAACTTGCGGATAGGGACACTAGCGCGTGCCCTACTGCGTCCGGTCCTCCAGCACGTGGCAGACCCTGAAGCCGATGTTCTTCGCCCGCTCCGTCGGCACGGCCCATGCCCTGTGCGCCGACCGGACGTGCTGGGGATAGTCGTACCAGGACCCGCCGCGCAGCACGCGCCGTGCGCCAGCCCCGTTCCACGCGCGCCCATCGGTCGGCGCCTGCACGTAATCCTCGTGCCAGGGGTCCTCGACCCATTCGCTGACATTGCCATGCATGTCGGAGAGGCCGAAACCGTTGGCCGGGAATTGCCCGACCGCAATCGTGCGCCGGCGGAAAGCGTTGCTGCTCCCCGGCAAGGGATGCGCGCTCGCATTGAAGTTCGCCTGCTCGGCCGAGATCGTGTCGCCGGTGAAGTAGCGGGTCGTCGTCCCCGCCCGGCAACAATATTCCCACTCGGCCTCCGTCGGCAGCCTGTAGGCACGACCCGTCGTGTTCGAGAGCCACGCGCAATAAGCGACGGCATCATCCCACGAGACGTTGACGACCGGCAGCTCGCCGCGCCCCCAGCCGTTGTCGGCAGGGCGGTAGGCGGATTGGGTGCGCTCGCAGAACAGGTCGAACTCCTTGAAAGTCACCAGAAACTTGCCGACCGCAAGCGGCGCGCCGATCCGCACCCGGCGCTGCGGACCTTCGATCTTGCCGCGGCCGACCTCGGTCGCGGGCGAGCCCATGAGAAACCCGCCGGCCGGCACGACGACCAGCAACGGCGCGTCGGGCATGTCGCGGAATTCGGTGCCGGCGAGCGATTCCGATCCGATGGAGCGACCCGTCCGGCCCTCGTCCGACCAGGTCTCGATCCCGTCCTGCGCAGACGGCTGCTGAAGCCGGGAGACGACCGCGGCAGCTATTCTGTCGCGCTCGTCGATGATCTCCGTATGGAACACGCCGAACGGCATCGGGATCGAGGTGGGGTTCAGCGTCCTCGCCCGCACTGGCAGCAGCTTGCCCTGCGCGCGCGCATGCTCGGCCTCCGACAACACCCACTCGGAGCGCACCGAGTCCTGCGTCCAGATCACGATCGCAACCTGCGCCGCCGCGAGCTCTCTGGTGATCACTTTCCGGAAGTTCTCGCCGCCGAGCAGGCCCGTGTCCCACCACACCGAGTAGCCGCGCCCCGACAGCTCCTTCGCCAGCCGCTCGGTGAGCGTCCGGTCCGACTTCGAGTAGCTGATGAAAATGTCCGCCATCGGAAATAGGACGCTTCGGTGCCTAGAGCAGCAGGTACCAGACGGCGCCGACGACTACCGCGACAGCGATGAGCACGACCACAGGACTGAGGCCGCTGGACGGCGCATTCGCCCTGCGCGTGAGCTCGAGCACGCCTGGCGGGATCGGCGTCGTGCCGGGCTGACCGCGATGCTGGAGGTCGCCCGCCAGGCTCTTCAGCACACGCTGCGCCGACATCTCGAGACCACGCGCGCGGCAGTCCTGCGCAATGGCCTCCGCGGCCGCAGACAGTCCCTCGGTCCCCGCAATGTCCGCAATACGATTGGCAAACGCCTCCTCGGGCTCGTCGCTATGGCCGAACCTGTGCCACGCCCCGACCGCCATGACGAAGCCGCGCTCGCGGTCAGTGCCCGCCGCATGCGTCGCGCCGGTGGTCGCATGGCGCTGCATCAGCTCTCTCGTGAAGACCTCATCCTTTGCGGTTGACAGGATCTTCATGAGCCGCCCGACCGTCATGTCGACACCGTGCTTGTTGCACGTATCGGCCATGGCCTTCATGGCCGCGCGGGACCCGCCGCGCGATCCGGCGACCTTCGCCATGCGGGCGACGAAGTCCTCCTCCGCCTCGCTGGTGCGCCCCTGAAGGAATCGCCGCCATACGACCTGCGCCAGCAGGCTGGCGTCGTCTTCCTCGGTGCTCGACATGGCCCCTCCCCGAGAGAGAAAGACAGGCTACACCAGGACCTAGTCACGCCACAACGCCGCACCTGAGGCCGCCCGCAACCGTCGCCGATCGGTCGCTGTCCGGCAAAAAAGCGTCACGGTGAACGCCTTCTCAACGGCCTGTTTACCGGTATGGGGCACTCTCTCTGAGTGTAAGTAACCTATCGATGGCCGGGCGTCCGTTCTTGGGTCAAATCAGCGCTTGAGCCACGTCGAATTCCAGTCAGTAGCGTTGTCCAGTCAAGAGTAGCAAATGGCAAAGCGCGTCCTCATCGTCGACGATGATCCTGCCCAGCGCCGCATTCTCGAAGAGACGGTCAAGCGGTTCGGTCTAGAGACCAAGACCGCCGCCTCGGGCGAGCAGACCCTTCAGATCCTGGAAGGTCCCGACAAGTCCTCGATCTCGCTCGTGCTGCTCGACCTGGTGATGCCGGGCACCGACGGCATGCGGGTGCTGGAGCGCGTTGCCGCCGTTCCCGGCACCCCGCCGATCATCGTTCTGACGGCGCACGGCTCGATTGACACCGCCATCGGCGCCATGCGCGCCGGCGCCGTCGACTTCGTCATCAAGCCTGCCTCTCCCGAGCGCCTCGAGGTCTCGATCCGCAGCGCACTGAAGATCGAGGCTCTGGCCGGCGAGATCACCCGCATTAAGAAGCGCGCCGAAGGCACGCTGACCTTCACGGACCTCATCATCCGCGCCGAGCCCATGCAGCGCGTCATCGCGCTCGGCAAGCGCGCCGCCGCCTCCAACATCCCGGTGCTGATCGAAGGCGAATCCGGCGTCGGCAAGGAGGTCATCGCTCGCGCCATCCAGGGCGAGAGCGAGCGCCGCGCGAGGCCCTTCGTCACCGTCAACTGCGGCGCGATCCCCGAGAACCTGGTCGAGAGTATTCTGTTCGGCCACGAGAAGGGCGCCTTCACCGGCGCCGTCGACAGACGCATCGGCAAGTTCCAGGAGGCCGACGGCGGCACGCTGTTCCTCGACGAGGTCGGCGAGCTGCCGCTCGACGCTCAGGTCAAGCTGCTGCGCGCGCTGCAGGAGGGTGAGATCGACCCCGTCGGCGCCAAGCAGCCGCTGAAGGTGAATTTCCGCCTGATCTCGGCCACCAACCGCGACATGATCCAGCTCGTGAAGGACGGCAAATTCCGCGAGGACCTCTACTATCGCCTCAACGTCTTCCCCATCAACGTGCCCCCGCTCCGCGAGCGCCTGGACGACGTCCCCGAGCTCGCCCGCCATTTCCTCGCGCGGTTCTCCGCCGAGGAGGGAAAGCGCATCACCGGCTTCACCGAGCAGGCGATCCGCCTGCTGACGAGCTATGCCTGGCCCGGTAACGTGCGCCAGCTCGAGAATGCCGTCTTCCGCGCCATCGTGCTGGCCGACACCCCCCTGCTCGACGTCGCCGAGTTCCCGCAGATCGCTGCGCATGTGGAAGGTTTCTCGATCGACCTGCCCCCGGCGCCGACCGAGCTCCAGAAGCAGCCGGCCTATAGCGGCCCGGCGCTCCTCGGCGCCGAGCAGCGCATCCCGCGCACCGTCGAGGTGCGCCCCGGCGAGCGCAGCGGCGCGCTCGGCATCCCGGCGGTCACCGACGAAGGCGATATCCGCCCGCTCGAGGCGATCGAGGCCGACATGATCCGCCTGGCCCTCGGCCGCTACCGCGGGCATATGACCGAGGTCGCCAAGCGGCTCGGCATCGGCCGCTCGACCCTCTACCGCAAGATGCAGGAGTACGGCCTCGAGCCTCGCGCCTGAGCCGCGGAAACGCCGGCCGGCGCGCCCGTTTGCACAGTGTTCGGTCACCGTTCCGTTCACCGGAACATGGATTGGCGCGCTGCGGCCACACTTGTCGACAAGCGGCAGAAGGGCGCGGCCGGGCTGACCGGTTGTGCTGGTCAAATCGGCCACATTTTGGTTAGCGTGCGCGTCTTCCCGAGGAGGTTCCGACGCATGCGCCGCTTTTGCTTCCACGCTCCTGTGCTCGTTCTGTCGCTATTGCTTGCCGCACCGGCGCTTGCATCCCAGCCGATTCCCGAGCCGCAGGCCGCGCAGACAGCCCCCGCCGTGGAGAGCCCTGCGGTCGCAATCCCCGCCGTCGAGACGCCGGCC
>JBIOVC010000081.1:0-12453 GCA_044867545.1 Hyphomicrobiaceae bacterium
GGCCGCTCGCCGGGCTACATCGATCCGTTCTCGCCGCGAGAGACGCTCGACATCTACCACGCCATCGGGTGGGCGGCGCGGCAGTCCTGGAGCAGCGGCAAGGTCGGCATGAATGGCATCTCCTACTACGCCATCAATGCCTGGCAGGTTGCCGCCCTGCAGCCGCCTGAGCTGGCCGCAATCTGCGTTTGGGAAGGTGCTGCCGATTGGTATCGCGACAAGAACCACCAAGGCGGAATTCTCTGCACGTTCCAGGCGAACTGGTACGACATGCAGGTGAGAAATGTTCAGCACGGACTCGGCGAGCGGGGCCCGCGCAGCCGCATCACGGGCGACCTCGTGTGCGGGCCTCAGACAATGCCGGAGAAGGAGCTGCAGAGGTTCCGCTGCGAATTCGGCGAGGAAATATACGCCCACCCGCTCGACGATGCCTACCACCGTGCGCGCTCGGTCGATTGGAGCAAGGTCACAGTGCCGATTCTGTCGGCGGGTAACTGGGGCGGCAACGGGCTGCACCTGCGCGGCAACATCGAGGGTTTCGTCCGCGCCGCCTCGGAGCAGAAATGGCTCGAGGTGCATGGCGGCCGGCACTGGACCTTGTTTTACACCGACTACGGCATCGATCTGCAGAAGCGGTTCTTCGGCCACTTCCTGAAGGGCGAGAACACGGGCTGGGACAGGCAGCCGCGCGTGCTGCTGCAAGTCCGCCACCCGGGTGAAAGGTTCGAGGCGCGACCGGAGAACGAATGGCCGCTGAACCGCACGCAGTGGACGAAGTTCCATCTCGATCCGGCGACCTCGGCGCTGCTGCAACAGCCTGCGGCCGGGCCCAGCAAGATCGAATACGAGGCGCTTGGCGATGGCCTGACGTTTCTGACGCCGCCGCTGGAGAAGGAGACCGAGATCACCGGTCCGTCGGTCGCCAAGCTGTTCGTGTCATCCACCACGACCGACGCCGACTTGTTCCTCGTGCTGCAGGTGTTCGCGCCGGACGGCCAGGAGGTCGTATTCCAGGGTGCACTCGACCCGCACACGCCGATCGGCCAGGGCTGGCTTCGCGCCTCGCATCGCAAGCTTGATATCCGCCTGAGCCTACCCTACCGGCCCTATCACGCACACGATGAGAAGCAGCCGATTGCGCCTGGTGAGATCGTCGAGCTCGACGTCGAGATCTGGCCCACGTCGATCGTCATTCCCAAAGGTTGTCGGATCGGGCTTCAGGTGCGCGGCAAAGATTATGTCTACAAGGGCGCGAGCGGCGGGCGGCTCTCCAATATGAAGAATGAATTCACGGGATGCGGTCCGTTCCTGCACGACGACCCCCGCGACCGGCCGCCGGCGGTAAGCGGTGGCCGCGTAACCCTGCACAGCGGACCCGAGATGCAGCCCTATCTGCTGTTACCAATCATTCCCCCCAAGCGCTGAGGGTACCCTCCATGGCCGACAAGACTGCAACAGCCGAAGCAACGCCGCTGACACCCGGCGCCAAGCGGGCGGGTCCCGGCGAGTACTATTTCGACATGACGGCGGTGAATTCCATCATGGGTGGCCCCGATTATTCCAACGTCTTCGGCGGCGTGGTCGAGGGCGAGCGCATGATCGCGGCGCTGATGCGAATGCCGGCCGGCGGCGGCTCGGTCCCGCACTCCCATCCCAACGAGCAATGGGTCTATGTGCTGGAGGGAACGATGGATTCGACCGTGGGCGGCCAGCGCCGGCTGGTGAAGCCGGGCGAAGCGATCTACATCCCGGCCAACATCGTGCATTGTGCCACAGCGACGGCCGACAGGGACGTCATCTTCTTTACCGTCAAGGATACCTCCCACGGTCTGCACGGCATCAGACACCAAGGGTAAGAGGAGCGCTCCAACTCATGCCGCGCACCGAGGGCCAACCCCGGCTGGTCGAGCTCATCTCGTTGGCGGGCCGCCGGGCGCTTATCACTGGGGGAGCGCGTGGCTTAGGTCTGGCGGCAGCCTATCGCTTTGCCGAAGCCGGCGCGGCGGTCCTGATCGGCGACAGGAACGCGGATGGAGCGCGCCAAGCCGCCTCCGAGATCGGCAAGGAGTACGGCACGCCGGCGTTCGGAACGGCTCTCGATGTTGCGGACGCACCTTCCGTCGCGCACTTTGCCGACGAAGGCGTCCGCCTCCTGGGCGGCATCGACATTTGGGTGAACAATGCCGGCATCTATCCTGGACGGCGGCTCTTGGACACTGAGGAAGAATTCTGGGACCTCGTACATGACGTCAATCTTCGCGGGACCTTTCTCGGCTGTCGCGAGGCGGCCAGACGGATGGTCGCGGCGGGCCGACGTCCGGGCCTCGTGATCATCAATGTTGCCTCCGTTGCCGGCGTGCGTGGGCGAGCGGGCCTCACGCATTACTCGGCGGCCAAGAGCGGCGTGATCGGCCTGACCCGCGGCGTAGCAGTGGAACTGGCGCCGCATGGTATCCGCGTCCTCTGCCTCGTTCCTTCCTTGGCTGAAACGCCGGGCTCCCGGGAAATGCGCGCTGAGGCACAGAAGGATGGCGCTTCCGCAGACGCGATAAGGGAGATGGAGCGCCGCGTCATGGCAACATTTCCGATGGGCCGCGCAGGTCATGCTGACGAGATCGCTCGCGTGATGCTGTTTTGCGCAAGCGATCTTGCCGCCTTCATGACCGGCTCGTGCATCTACGTCGACGGTGGCCTATCGGCAGTCTAGCCGATCGGGTACGCCGCCAGCCGGTCCCGCGGCTCACCTGGCCCCGGCGACCGCGATCTCGAGGGGGAACTCGTCGACGCACTCATGCCCCGTCTCGGCCACGATGAAGGTGTGGCCGAGGAAGATGCCGAAGGTGCCGTCGGCGGTGATCGGATTGGGCTCGGCCATGATCACCATGCCCGGCTTGAGCACCTTGTCGTGCTCGTCGCAATGCACCTCCTCCGCATTGACGTGCGGATGGTCGGTGACGAGGTCGATGCCGTGGCACTGGGTGGGGCGCGACTGCACACCCCTCTCACGGAAGAACCTGGCCGCGAGCCGCATGCTCTCGGCGGGCCTGCCGGGCGCGATCTCGGCCACGATGCGGTGATAGCCGGGCAGTACGATCTCGTTCCAGAAGTTGCGCACCAGTTCTGTCGGCTCCCCGATGGTGATGGGTGAGCCGATCTGGGCCGTGTAGCCACGGTAGCCGGCCGCGAGCTCCATGATGATGATGTCGCCTTCCGCGAGCACGCGCTCTGATGGCCGCGGATTGCCGAACACCATCGCCGGGCTCGCCATCGGCGTCGAGCCGATGATCAGGAAGTCGATATCGCCGCCGCCTTCCAGGATCGCCGAGCCGGCCGCCGCCTTGAGCTCCCACTCTTTCGCACCCGGTCTGGCGCGCGCGACCATGGCCTCCATCGCCTTCTGGCACAGCACGCCGGCCCTGCGCACGCATTGGAGCTCCTCCGCGCTGTGCACGCAGATGAGCTGGTGCAGGAAACCTGCCGTGAACACGAGCTCAGCCTCCGGCAGGCTCTTGCGCAGCACCTCGTACTGGTTGACCGGCAGGTAGTCCTTGTGGCGCGGATCGATCTCCATCAGCCCGATGCGGCCGCGCTCGAGCTTGAGCTCGCGGAGCCGCTCGACCATCACCTCTGCATAGCGCCCGCTCCGGCTGTGCCGGACATCGGAGAGCGCCGGCGCCACCACGCGGCGGACGGCTTCGGCGTGCGTGCCGCCCATGGCATAGACGAGCGTCGGCTCGCCTTCGAGCGGCACCAGCACATAAGCCGCAAGCGCGTGCCACTCCCAATGGCCCGTCAGCCACAGCATGCCGGCGCCGAAGCTCCAGTGGCTGGGGCCGCCCGGCACGATCATGCAATCGAGCCGGTGCTCCCGCATCTTGGCGCGCAGCGCCGCATAACGCCGCGTGTACTCTTCTTTGGAGAACTGCTCGTAGACGGCATCGCGGTAGTAGGGCGTGCCGGCCATGTTGGCGAAGGGAAGCCTCTGGTCGAGCTTCGTGCGGACGGTCTCCCACGGCTGCGGGCCGATCGGTTGCGGCTTGTCGTTCATGGGCTGCTCGCTTTCCTCCCGAGGCGCTGGCGCATGGTCCGCGCTTTTTCTTTGGCGCGATCTTGGGGAGGCCGCGAAGGGAGTGTCAAGCCTCTAGCCACTGACGGATCAATCGTAGGCGCCCATCACGTTCTGATCGAAGTCGATGAGGGCCCCGGTCATCATCTCGGAGGCATCGCTCAGCAGATAGACTGTCGCGGTTGCCACATCGTGAGGTTTGATCAGCCGGCCGAACGGCTGTTGCGGCTCGGCACGCTCGAGCCAGTCGGCGGGCCTCCCATCCCTCTTCTGGATGGCGTGCTCGCCCGGGGTGTCCGCCCATCCGATGTTGAGGCCATTCACACGGATTCGGTGGGACCGCAGCGCATGCGCGGTGTTCTTCGTGAGCACCGCGAGCGCTCCCTTGCTGGCAGAGTACGCAGTGAGGAACGGCTGGCCGCCGTGACTCGAGCGCGTGATGATGTTGACAATACTGCCCGGCCGGCCCACAGCCTCGAGCTGCCGCACGACCTCCTGCGTCAGGATGAAGGGTGCGCGTACATTGACGGCAAACAGCCGGTCCCAGACCGCCACCGGCGTCGCCTCGATGGTACCGCGATCGGTAAGGCCTGCCGCATTGACCAGGCCATCGACGCGGCCGAAGCGCTCACGCGCCGCGGCGGCGATCCGCCGGCAGTCCGACTCGATCTCCAGGTCGGCCGCGACGAAGTGGGCGGGACATCCAGCCTCCGAGATCGAGTGCGCCACTCTTTCGCCGCGCTCGCTGCTCCGTCCGGTCAAGGCGAGACCCGCGGCACCGGCCTCGGCGCATGCCCAGGCTATTCCCTCGCCGATCCCCTGCGTCGCCCCGGTGATGAGGACGATCCTATCGCTCAGATCGAGGCTGATCATGTGCCGCCCCCTTCGATCTCGCTGACCTTGACGGCCCGCCCTTCCCTGCTCGACAGCAGCGCGGCTTCGGCGAGCACCAGGGCCTGGCGCGCGTCATTCACCGCAGCCGGCATCGGCCGCTTCCCTGCCACCGCCTCGATGAAGGCATCAAGCTCTGCCCTGTAGGAATCGGCGTAGCGCTCAAGGAAGAAGTGGAGCGGCTTATCGGCCTTCACGGCCTGCCTGTCTGCAAGCTCCACCGTGGTGGCTGCGTGATTTCCGGCGATCAGCCTGCCCTTTGCTCCGAGCACCTCGATCCGCTGATCGTAGCCGTAGGTGGCGCGGCGGCTGTTGTTGATGTGGCAGAGCCTGCCCGATCTCGTGCGCATCAGCACCATCGCCGAGTCGACGTCGCCGACCTCTGCGACCGCGGGATCGACCAGGCAGCTCCCGTATGCGAACACCTCGACCGGCTCCTCGCCGAGCAGCCAGCGAGCCGTGTCGAAGTCGTGAATGGTCATATCGCGGAACTGCCCGCCCGACGACTTGAGGTAGGTGATCGGCGGCAGGCCCGGATCGCGGCTGGTGATGATGACCTGCTCGACCGTCCCGACCTCGCCCGCCTCGATGCAAGCCTTGAGCGCCTTGAAGCTCGGATCGAAGCGGCGGTTGAAGGCGACCATGAACGGCACCTTGGCCTTCGTCACTTCCGCCAGGCATTGATCGACCCGGTCGAGCGACAGATCGATCGGCTTCTCGCAGAAGATGGCCTTGCCGGCGCGCGCCGCGGCAATGGCAAGCTCGGCATGTGTGTCGGTTGAGGACGCAACGACTATGGCACCGACGGCCGGGTCCGCCAGCGCACCCGTTCGATCAGCGACCTTGGCACCGTGCTTGTCGGCGAGTGCCTTCGCGGCCTTAGCGTTGACGTCGACGACGTAGCGTAGGCGCGCCTCTGGATTGCGCGACAGGTTGGCCGCATGAATCTGGCCGATGCGGCCGGCGCCGAACTGGGCGAATGTCAGCATGTCATGTCCCCGGATAGCTTTGCCTGCCTGTCTTGTCGTCGCAATAGTCAAGCCGTATTGTCCGCCCGATCGTCAATGCCCGACGCCGTTCCCTACAGGATCCGCAATGCAGGCTGACCTGGAAGCGCACCTTCAAGTGGCATCTGCCGTTGCCCTTGAAGCGGGCGAATTGGCAAGACACCTGTTCACAAGCCGCAAGCCCGGAACCTTCTCGCTCAAGGGCCACCAGGACTTTCTCACCGAAGCTGATGGACAGGTTGAGCGATTGATCGCCGGTCGCCTGGCTGACGCGTTTCCGGGAGACGGGTTTTTCGGCGAGGAGGGCGGCGGGGAGTTTCGCCGGCGAACCTGGGTTGTCGATCCCATCGACGGCACCGCCAACTTCGCGCGCGGCATTCCCCATTTCTGCATCTCCATCGCCCTCGTCGAGGACGGAAAGGTGACCGTCGCGGTGATCCTCGATCCGGTGGTTGCCGAGCTCTTCACGGCAGCGCGCAGCCGCGGCGCTAGGCTCAACGGCGAGCCCATTCAGGTGAGCGCCACGACCGACATCCGGCAGGCGACGGTGGAGCTCGGCTGGTCGACGCGCCGCCCCATGGCGGAGTACGCGGCAATGCTGACGCGTGTGGTGACGACCGGTGCCGGCATCATGCGGTCGGGCTCGGGTGCGCTCGGGCTCGCCTATGTCGCCGCCGGGCGTACCGACGGCTATGCCGAGCTTCACATCAATGCCTGGGACGCGCTCGCTGGCCTCCTGCTGGTCGAGGAGGCGGGCGGCTGGACCAACGACTTCCTCGGCAACGAAGGACTTCACCGCGGCAACCCAGTACTCGCTTGCACACCATCGCTCAAGAATACGCTTGTTGCGGCAATCGGAATCGGCGGCTGACATGCAGAAGGTCACGTCCACTTGTCTCCGAGCTTGCTTGGCCGACCGTGTCAGAAATGCTAGCATTACCACAAAATGTCACATCAACGTGGCGGCGTAGGGAGGAAGAAGGCATGAAGATTTCGGGCGTCTTGAAGCTCAGGTTGACGGGGATCGCCGGGGCTTGTGCGGTGATGACTTTCGTCACTCCGGTCCAGGGTCAGGGCAGTCTCGTCCTCTACTGCGCCGTCAACGAGGACTGGTGCCGAGGCGCGGTGACGGCCTTCGAGCGCGACACCGGCATCAAGGTCGCAATGACCCGCAAGAGCTCCGGTGAGACCTACGCTCAGGTCAAGGCGGAATCCCAGAACCCCCGGGGCGATGTCTGGTGGGGCGGCACGGGAGATCCGCATCTGCAGGCCGCGGAGGAGGGTCTGACCGAGGAGTACAAGTCGCCGAAGATGGCCGAGCTGCAGGATTGGGCCGTCCGCCAGTGGCAGCAGACCAAGGGCCGGACCATCGGCATCTACTCGGGCGCCCTCGGCTTCGGCTACAGCGCTAAGACTTTGGCACAGAAGAAGATGCCCGAGCCCAAGTGTTGGAGTGATCTGCTGCGGAGCGAGTTCCGGGACGAGGTTCAAGTCGCCGATCCGAACTCCTCTGGCACGTCCTACACTCTGCTCGCCACCATCATCCAGCTGATGGGTGAGGACAAGGGCTGGGACTACCTGAAGGCGCTGCACAAGAACGTCAACCAGTACACGAAGTCCGGCGCCGCGCCGGCCAAGGCGGTGAGCCTCGGCGAGTCGGCAACCGGCATCACCTTCATGCACGACATGATCGCGATGACGGTCACCAATCCGGACGTGAAGACCGTCGCGCCGTGCGAAGGCACTGGTTACGAGATCGGCTCCATGTCGATCATCAAAGGGGCGAAGAACCTCGACAATGCCAAGAAGTGGTACGACTGGGCGCTGACGCCGACGGCCCAGGCCATCGGCGCCGCCACCAAGAACTATCAGGTGCCCTCCAACAAGAGCTCTCCTGTACCACCACAGGCGCCCAAGCTCTCCGAGCTGAAGCTCATCGACTACAACTTTGCCAAGTACGGCTCCTCCGCCGAGCGCAAACGGCTGCTTTCCAAATGGGACGCCGAGGTGAAGAACCTTGCCAAATGAGCGCACATCGGCCGGTGCCCGGGGCACCGGGTAGGCTCGGCTTTGAGCAAGCCGGGGTCGCAACGTGAGGAGATCGGTCGCTCTATGGCTGGCACTTGCATGGGCGGGATTCGCGATCCTGCCCTGGTATCTGGTCGAGGGCCTTAGCCTCGCACGTCTCCTCGGCGGATCATGGCCGAGCGGCACACTGAGCCCCGGGCTGATCCAAGGACTTTCCGGCAGCAGCCCCTGGCTGCTGCCGCTCATCGTGCCGCTTCTCATCGCGTCCGCGCCTCTGTTTGTGCGCCTGACCGAGGCGCAAGCCGCGAGATGGCTGATCGCAGCCGGAGCCATCGGCCTCGCCTGGCTCTGGCTGCAGGGCTTTGCCATCGATCACCGCGGTTGGAGCGCTCGATGGCTCGGCTCGCTCTTGGGCGAGCCCGGCCCAAGACAGGCCGGCATGGGATACGGCGCGTTCCTCACCGCCGTGTCGTTCCTGATGCTGCTTACCCATGGGCTCGCCGCGCGGGGCGTTTGCCGTGGCGATGCCTTCACCGTTTCCTCGATCGGTCTCGTGCTTGCGCTCATCCTGCTCTTCGTCTTCTTTCCCATTGCCCAGATCCTGCTGAGCGCTGTCCGCGACAACGACGGCAACCTCGCCCTGTCGGAGTTCGCCGCCAAGTTCCTCGACCGATCGATATGGGGCTTGGACTGCCTCCACTCCTCGATTCGATGCGGAGTGGCCTGGAACACGCTGCTGCTCGCAGTCCTGGTCGGCTTCGGCACGACAGCGCTCGGTCTCGCCTTCGCGTTGATCGCCACCAGGACGCCCTTCCCCTACCCGGGCATGCTTCGGATCATGACCGTGTTGCCGATCATCACGCCTCCGTTCGTGATCGGGCTGGCGGTGATCCTGTTGTTCGGCCGCGCCGGCGCCGTCTCGACATTCCTCGAGGACTGGTTCGATGTCGGCCGCTCCCGTTGGATCTATGGGCTGCCCGGTGTGTTCCTGGCACAGATGCTGGCCTTCACGCCGATCGCCTTCCTGGTTCTGATCGGCGTCGTCCAGGGCATCAGCCCGGCGCTGGAAGAGGCCTCGCAGACGCTGCGTGCGAAAAACTGGACCACCTTCGCCACCATCTCGCTTCCTCTGATGCGGCCGGGTCTCGCCAACGCCTTTCTCCTGGGCTTCGTCGAGAGCATGGCCGACTTCGGTAATCCGCTGGTGCTCGGCGGAAACTTCGATGTGCTCTCGACCAAGATCTTCTTCGCGGTCGTTGGTGCCGCCCATGACCAAAGCCGCGCCGCCGTGCTCGCCATCGTGCTGTTGTCCTTCACACTCGCCGCCTTCTGGGCCCAGCACCGCTGGGTCGGGCGCGTGTCCTATACGACGGTGACCGGCAAGGGCGACGCCGGCCTGCACGTGCCTTTGCCGCGGCGGGTTGCCTGGGCCTGCTACGGAGTTGCGGTTCCCTGGACGATCCTGACCGCGGTCGTCTATTCCACGATCCTCGTCGGCGGCTTCGTCACCGCCATGGGCCGCGACTACACGCCAACGCTGGAGCACTACCTCACCGGCTTCCGCATCGAGCAGGCGCCTTGGGGACTGCATTTCTCGGGCTCCGCCTGGAACTCACTCATCACGACGATCGAGGTCTCGGCGATCTCCGCGCCGCTGACGGCAGCGATCGGGTTGCTTACCGCTTACCTCTTGGCGCGCCAGCGTTTCACCGGCCAGCGCTCGTTCGAGTTCGTGACCATGCTGAGCTTTGCCATCCCCGGCACCGTGGTCGGCGTCAGCTACATCCTCGCCTTCAACGTCCCGCCCGTCGAGCTGACCGGCACCGGGCTGATCCTCATCATCTGCTTCGTTTTCCGCAACATGCCGGTCGGCGTACGCGCCGGCATCGCAACCATGAGCCAGATCGATAAGAGCCTGGACGAGGCGTCCCTGACGCTGGGCGCCCGCTCCTTCACCACCGTTCGCCGCATCATCCTGCCGCTGCTCAGGCCCGCGATCGTCGCCTCCCTCGTCTACGGATTCGTGCGCGCCATGACCGCCGTCAGCGCCGTGATCTTTCTGGTCTCGGCCGAGTACAACATGGCGACCGCCTACATCGTCGGCCGCGTCGAGGCCGGTGAGTTTGGGTTGGCGATCGCCTATTCCTCGGTGCTGATCGTGATCATGCTGCTCGCCATCTCCGCCATTCAGCTACTTGTCGGAGAGCGCAAGCTCGGCCGGCGGACGGCAGGCGACCTCGCGCTGGAAGGAGCAGGTTGACGTTGACGGTTTCGAGGACGGTAGTCACATGACGAGAGTTGCGCCGACATCGGTCGAGTTCCGCCGCGTGAGTAAGCGCTACGGCACGGTCACCGCCGTCGACGACATCTCCTTCACCATCGACCCCGGCAAGCTCGTCACCCTGCTTGGACCCTCCGGCTGCGGAAAGACCACGACGCTGCGCCTCATCGCCGGTCTCGAGATGGCGAGCGAGGGCCAGATCCTGATCGGCGGCCGCGATGTGACCCGCGCCTCGGCGGCCGACCGCGACGTCAGCATGGTGTTTCAGTCCTATGCCCTCTTTCCGCACATGTCGGTGATCGACAATGTCGCCTACGGCCCGACCGTCAGCGGTGCGGGGAGGTCTCACGCCCGGGAGATGGCGCTCGAGAAGCTGGCGCTCGTCGGGCTCAAGGGCCTCGAGAGGCGCATGCCCTCCGAGCTGTCGGGCGGCCAGCAGCAGCGCGTGGCAGTGGCGCGGGCGCTGGTGCTCGAGCCGCAGGTGCTGCTGTTCGACGAGCCACTGTCGAACCTCGATGCGAAGCTCAGACGTCGCGTGCGCGAGGACATCCGCGAGCTGCAGCAGCGGCTCAACCTCACCGTCGCCTACGTCACCCATGACCAGCAGGAGGCGCTCGCCGTCTCCGATCGGATCATCGTCATGTCGAACGCGCGCATCGCCCAGTCGGGCACGCCGCGCGAGCTCTACGAGGAGCCGGCAAGTCTGTTCGTCTCCGACTTCATCGGTGACTCCAATCTGGTGGTGGGCGAGATGTCATCGCCGCAAGGCGAGCTTGCGCGCGTGGCGCTGGCCGACCTCGAGCTGAATCTGCGGCACCGTAATGCCGAGCCCGGCGCCGTCAAAGTCGCCATCCGGCCGGACTCGCTGCTTCTGTCAGCCGAGCGGCCGAGCGGTCAGGCACTTCAAGGTCGCATCGCCAAGGCGGCCTACCTCGGCACGCATATGGAGTACACGGTGGCAAGCCCGGTCGGAGCCCTGTTCGTCGTCGACCGCGCGGTTGCGCGCCCCTTCGTCGTCGGCAGCGAGGTCTGGATCCGCCTCGCCGACCACGGCGTAACCGTCATCCCCTCCCCTTCTTGATGAGGCCAGCCTCAACAAGTGACCGGCGCAGATTGGCATAGCCGAGTTTGGCATAGGTGAGAGGATTTGCCTTCGCGGGGTCCTGCTCGGCCTCGACCACGATCCAGCCCGAATAGCCTTTGAGCTCCTTCAGCACGCCGGCGAAGTCCACCATGCCGTCGCCGGGCACCGTGAATACGCCCTCGACCACCGCGTCGAGGAAGCTCCAATCGGCGAGTCGCGCCCGGTGCATCACGTCCTTGCGCACGTCCTTGGCATGGACGTGGCTGATTCGTTGCCGGTATCGGCGCGCCAGCGCAATCGGGTTGGCACCGGCCCACGTCGCATGGCCGGTGTCGAGCAGCAGGTGAACCGCTTCGCCGGTCTCCGACCTGAGCTGCTCGATGTCGTCGGCTGACTGCACGACCGTGCCCATGTGGTGGTGATAGACGAGGCGGACGCCGTTCCGGAGCGTGTGCTCGGCAACCTCCGTGATCCGCTCCCCGAACTCCTTCCATGCATCGCGAGCAAAGACCGGCCGCCTCGACAGCGGTATTCTGCGATCGGTATGCACGGTGTTGGAGGTTTCCGCGAACACCAGCACCTTCGAGCCCATCGCCTTCAGCAGGTCGAGGTGCGGCTTCAAGGCCTTCACCTCTGCACGTACGTCTCGCTTCAGAAGCTCGGCGGAGTACCAGCCGGAGACGCAGGTGAGCCCGAATGGTTCGAGCGCCTTCTTGAGCGCCGGCGCCTTGCGCGGGAACTTGTGACCGAGCTCCATGCCCTCGAACCCTGCCGCTTTGGCCTCGCTGAGGCAGACTTCGAGCGGCGTCTTGCCGCCGAGCTCGCGCAGGTCGTCATTGGACCAGCCAATTGGATTGGCGCCGATGCGAATTGGCATGCGCGTCAGTCTCCCAGCCGCTGCTTGGCGAGACTCTCGACGTAAGCCGCACGCGCCCGCCCCACCTCCGCGCGCTCCGACACCTCGGGCACAGCCACGTCCCACCAGCGGCCGCCCGCGTCGGTCGCCCGCAGCGGATCGGTGTCGATCACGATCACGCTGGTGCGCTTCGCACTGCGCGCGCGGACGAGCGCCGCCTCGAGCTCTGAGACGCCGGCC
>JBIOVC010000082.1:0-15669 GCA_044867545.1 Hyphomicrobiaceae bacterium
TGAGGTCGTCGGTGGTGGTGACCAGGACGCCCTTGTCGGCGAGCGTGTCGTTCACGTCGGTGAAGAACGGATCGTCCGGCCTCACGATGCCGCCCCGGCCGCCTTCTCCCGGCCGGTCCAATGCAGGCTCACCTGGGCGGATCAATCCCATTCGAGCGCTCCCTTGCGCCACTCGTAGATGAAGCCGACAGTCAGCACGCCGAGGAACACCATCATCGACCAGAAGCCGAAGACGCCGACCTCCTTGAAGGCGATGGCCCACGGGAAAAGGAAGGCCACCTCGAGATCGAAGATGATGAACAGGATCGAGACGAGGTAGAACCGCGCTTCGAACTTCATGCGGGCGTCGTCGAAGGCCGGAAAGCCGCACTCGTAGGCGGAGACCTTCTCCGGGTCCGGGTTGTTGGGGGCGATGGCGAAGGGCGCGACCAGAAGCGCAGCGCCGATGAACAGGGCGACGCCCAGGAATACGACGATCGGCAGGTAGTGAAGGAACAGCTGGTTCATCGACATCCCTTCGGCTGGCGCGCTGCAGCGCAGCACACCTCGCTCCTAGCCCAGCACGGCGGCGTGCGCAACCAAGACAGCGTCGCATCAAGGGATATATGGCGCGGGCGACGAGACTTGAAGCCGCGGCTAGAGAACGACCTCGATCAGATGCGGGCCTGGCTCGCGCAGAGCGCCCGTCAGCGTCGCGGTCAACTCCTCACAGGTCTCGGCGCGGGTGGCGGGCACGCCCATGCCCCGCGCGAGGGCCACGAAATCGAGCGCCGGATTGTCGAGGCTCATCATCGCCCGTGCCTTGGCTCCGGGCGCGCCGGCGCCGACGCCGGCGAACTCCACGCGGAGGATCTGATAGGACCGGTTCGCAAACACCAGCGTCGTCACGTCGAGCCCCTCGCGCGCCTGCGTCCAAAGCGCCTGCAGGGTATACATTGCGCAGCCGTCGCCGGAGAGCGAGATGACGCGGCGGCCGGGGCAGGCAACCGCGGCGCCAGTGGCGACCGGCAGGCCGTAGCCGATCGATCCGCCCATGTTCTGGAGCCAGTCGTGCGGCGCCGCGCCGGCGGTCAGGGCGATCGATTCCCGCCCCGTCGTCACCGACTCATCGACGATGATGGCCTGCTCCGGGATCAGTGCGGACAGGATATGCGCGATCGACTGCTGGGTGAGGGGGCCTGTCGGAAGGCTGGCCGCGGTGCGCTCCTGATGGCGTGCGTCGGTCGGCTTGGCGCCGACCTCCTCAGCCAGCGCCTCGAGCGCCGCAAGTCCGTCGTCTCCGGGCCAGCAAAGCTGGTGGACCTCGGCGTCCGGGTGCTTCAGCAGACTCGGCTTGCCGGGATAGGCAAAGAATGAGACCGGCTCGCGCGTCTCCACCGTGACGAGGTGCTTGTACTTGCTGAGCGCCGCCAGCGCGGGGTCGACGAAGTAGGGAATCCGGAACGTCGGCACGCGGCCGGCCCCACGCTCGATGCGCGCGCTGAAGAATTGCGTTGCGAGCGTTGCGCCCGTCCTGCCGGCGATACGGCCGGCGAGATCGAGCGCATGCCCCCGAATTGCCCGGCCACCGATGATCAGGAGCGCCGGCTCGCCGCTCATCAGCGCGCGGGCGGCAGCTTGCACGGCCTTGGCGTCGACGCCAACGCCCGCTTGCATGTTTGGCGTCTCGGCGACAGCGCCTCCATTCTCCCAGGCCGTGTCACCGGGGAGAATGAGCGAGGCAATCCGGGCCTGCCGGGCCTCGACGATGGCTTCGGCTGCATCCGCCCCGACAACCTGTGACCCGCGCGAGGTTTTCACCCAATGCGACAGCGGCCTTGCCAGCCCCTCGATGTCCGAAGCAAGCGGGGCATCATGCGCGAGGTGCCAAGTTGCGTGCTCGCCGATGATGTTGACGATGCCGGACGACGCCTTGCGCGCGTTATGGATGTTGGAGAGGCCGTTGGCGAGGCCCGGACCGAGGTGGAGAAGCGTGGAGGCCGGCTTGTCGGCCATGCGCCAGTAGCCGTCGGCGGCGCCGGTCGCCACGCCTTCGTACAGCACGAGAATCGAACGCATGCCTTCGACGCGGTCGAGTGCCGCGACGAAGTGCATCTCGGATGTGCCGGGATTGGTGAAACAGGTGTCCACACCGCCATTCACCAGCGTGCGAACCAGACTCTCGGCGCCGTTCATTAGTTGGCCCTGGTGGCGTTTCGTCCGCTCCCTGCTAGCCTAGATCAGCTCTCTGGGAAACTTGTTGCGGCGGCTACATGACGCCGTGGCCTCGGGCGACGACCTTACGCATCACCGGGGTCGTCACCTGGTCGGAGATCTGGATGTTCCACACCTCCGCGAGCGGCTGGCGCTCGAACGCTGCGAAAAGACTTGGGAGAGCTTCGAGGCTTCGGACCTCGGCGCCCCGCAGCCCGAATCCCAAGGCAATGGCCTCGAAAGGCGGCCGTCCGAAGATGGCGCCGCTCGCATCCACGCCCTCGGACTTCAGTTTGTGGACCTCGGAGCCGTAGGCGCCATCGTTGAGCACGCAGAGCAGAATGCGCAGGCCGTGGCGGCGCAATGTCTCGAGCTCCTGGATGTGCATCAGGAATCCGCCGTCCCCTTCGATCAGCACTATCCTGCCGTGGCCACGTGCTGCCGCGACGCCCAAAGCAAAGGATAGGCCGTTGCCGATCGCTCCAAACTCGCGAAGGACGTGGAAGTTCTCGGGCGCGCGTCCCCGCATGTGGGCGTTGAAGTAGGCCTGGTGGCCTGAGCCGCTGACGATGTCCCAGTCCTTCGGAATGATCCTGTCGAGCGCGGCAATCACCGCGCGCGGGTCGAGCGAGCCGGGCGCGATCTCAAACTGCGTTGCGTCAGCCGGCTCGGTCCGGATGCGCCCGGCGAGCTCGGCTGTCCGGATCGCGGACTTCGATGGGCCGCCCAGCTCCACCTGGCGGGTAATCGCCTCTGCGGCCAGGCGGGCGTCCGCGATCATGAACAAATCGGCGGCCTGCATTCCGTCCCTCAGGCCGATCGGCTCGGGATCGATCTGAACGACGTAGGCATTCGGAAAGAGCGCGCCGCCGTCCGAGACCTGGTAGGCAAGGCTCGCACCGACCGCGACAACGAGATCGACGGCCGCGAACATCTCCCGCGCCACGGTCGACGAGTATCCGCCGGTGACCCCGATCGAGAAGGGGTGATCGTCGAACATGCCTCGACCCGGCAGCGTGTTGGCGAGCAGCGCGCCGGCCTTGTCGGCCAGGCCGACTACAGCCGATTTGGCTCCTGAATGCATCACCCCCCGCCCCCCGACGATAATCGGGGCTTTGGCCTGAACAAGGCGCTCGGCAACCTCCTTGACCTGGTCCGGATCAGGTATCCGCCGAACCGGCGGAGGCAGCACGGCGCTAGAAGGCTGATAGGGCCCCTTGCTGTCGAACGGGAGCTTCTGCAGGTCGTAGGGCACCCCAAGCACGACGGGTCTGCGTTCGAACCTTGCCGCATGGAAGGCCTCGCGCACGTATTCGAGCATGCGCGTTGGGCTGTGAGCCGCGATGTACCGTGCGCCCGTCGCAGCGATGATCGGTGCCTGCTCTATGTACTGGTTGTAGTACCTGGCATTGATCGGGCTCTCACCGGCGAATATCACGACCGGAATCCGAGCCCGCACTCCCGCGGCGAGCGCGGTCGATATCTGTGTGACGCCCGGCCCGCATGTGACCGAGGCCACAGCAGTGCGGCGCGTCGCGAGGTGATAGCCGAGCGCGGCAGCCACGGCGCAGTGCTCATGGCGGACGTGGATGGTGCGGATGCCCGGCCGTTTCGACAGCGCCGTCACCCAGTGCATGTTGCCGTCGCCCATCAGCACGAACTGGGTGTCGATGCCTTCCTCCGCGAAGGCATCGGCAAGCGCCTCGTAGACCGTGTGCTTGTGCAAGGATCTGCCCTTTCGAGCCTGGATGAGCCGACGCCGCCGCACAAGTCTATACAGCGGACGACTCCTCCGTCGAGGTCCCCGTCGCTAAGTCTCACCCACCGTTGTTGCGGCTGAAGGGCGCCGGCGATCGGTCGCGTGCGAAATCAGGGCTGGGGGCGACGTCGGGAGCGGGCGTCGGAACGAAACAGAGTGCCACCGGTGTTGGGAAGTGGCGCGAGCGACGGGACTTGAACCCGCGGCCTCCGGCGTGACAGGCCGGCGCTCTAACCAACTGAGCTACGCCCGCAGTCCATACGCGCGCTCCGACGTGCGGGGCGCGGGAGACGCTCGTTTACGTGAGCAAGACTATCCCGTCAAGCAAACCTCAAGCTTAGGCTGCGTCGTTCCGGAAGGCATCGGGATAGGTGACGGTGCCGTGGTGCCCGGCGAGCGCCCCTGGCGACAGCTCGAGCGACAGGAATGCGGGGCCGGCATAGGGCGAGGCGAGCTTCTCCGCGGGCGCGGCGGAGAAGCCAAAGCGGGAATAGAACTGCGGGTGACCGACGACGATAGCGGCGGCGCGGCCTTTGCTGCGCACGTCATCGAGCCCGCGGCGAACGAGTGCGCTTCCGATGCCCTGGTGCTGGCATGCGGGCAGGACTGCCATCGGCGCCAGGGAGACTGCCCTTATGCTTTGGCCGTCGACGCTCACGGCCAAGTCGCTGAACAGGACATGGCCGATGACGCGGGCGCCGGAGGTGGCGACCAGAGAACTGACGATCAGCCCCGCGTCCTGCAGCTTGCCGATGAGCCTGGCTTCGAACTCGCCGCCGAACGCAGCCCGGTGCAGGGTTTCGACCTCGGGCCGGTGCGACGGCGTTTCGGCGGCAATCGCTATCATGCGGCGAGCCATGTGGTGGGCGGTGAGAGGATCGAACTCCCGACATCCTCGGTGTAAACGAGGCGCTCTACCGCTGAGCTAACCGCCCGCCGTCGGGCTCGTCTAGCCGCTCGGGCGGGCGCCTGTAAAGGCTGCTGGGCCAACGTGCGGCACTGGTCGCTCAAAATGCATCCAAGCGGCGCCCGGTTCGGAGCGCCGCTTGGAAACCGCACCAGTTGCTGTCTTGCGCAATCGCCGCCCGAGCGCGCTCAGCGCTTGTTGACGGCGTCCTTCAACGACTTCGAGGGCTGGAATCTCGGCACGTTGGACGCCGGGATCTTGATCTCCTGCTTGGTCGCGGGATTGCGGCCGATGCGAGCCTTCCGCTTGGAGATCTTGAACTTGCCGAGCGGCGGGATGGCGACTTCCTCCTCCCGGCTCAGCGTGGTTTCGATGTGCCTGATCATCACATCCAAGGCGACGCCTGCCTTCTCCTTGGTGAGGTCGGCACCCGCGGCTATTGCGTCGATCAGTTCTTTCTTGCTCATTGGTTGGGTCCTTGTCTTATGCATGAACCGGAAGGCGGCAGGCGAGGGGATCGCGCGAACGCCGCACCGACAGCGGCTGCTGCATCGGCAACAGAGCCTGCACACAAGACCTTTCGCCCCCCTGCGTCAAGGGGAAAAAGGCGCAAAAAAGGCCGAAAACACGGGGAAATTTGAAGGTTCCGGACCTTTGCTGCGACGCAGCATAACGGCTCTCGGCCGGCCCTTGAGGGGCCGGCCTACCACAATCGGGCTGCTGCTGAATGCTCGCCGATGCTCAGTGTGCGATCGGACGAGTGGCGTCCTTGTCCTCGCCCGCGACCGGGGTTGCCGGAGCCGTGGCTTCGCTGTCCCACGCGATCGGCTCGGGCATGCGCACGAGCGCCACCTTCAGCACGTCGTCGACGCGCCTCGCAGGGATCACCTCCAGGGCGTTCTTGACGTTGTCGGGGATCTCGGCGAGGTCCTTCACGTTCTCCTCGGGGATCACGACCTTCTTGATGCCGGCGCGAAGTGCGGCCAGCAGCTTCTCCTTGAGACCACCGATCGGGAGTATGCGGCCGCGCAGCGTGATCTCGCCGGTCATCGCGACATCCTTGCGGGTCGGAATGCCGGTCAGCACCGAGACGATCGCGGTCACCATGGCGACGCCGGCGGACGGGCCATCCTTGGGTGTGGCGCCCTCGGGCACGTGGACGTGGATGTCCTTGCGCTCGAAGGTAGCCGCCGGGATGCCGAAGTCGACCGAGCGGGAGCGTACGTAGGCATTCGCCGCCTGGATGCTCTCCTTCATCACATCCCTGAGGTTGCCGGTGACCGACATCTTGCCCTTGCCCGGCATCATCACGCCTTCGATGGTCAGCAACTCGCCACCGACCTCAGTCCAGGCAAGCCCCGTCACGACGCCGACCTGATCCTCGGACTCCACCTCGCCGTAGCGGAACTTCGGCACGCCGAGGTAGGCCTCGAGGTTGTCGAGGGTGATCGTCACGGACTTCTTCTCGGAAGCCATGATCTCCTTGACCGCCTTGCGGGTGAGCTTGGCGATCTCGCGCTCGAGACTCCTGACACCCGCCTCGCGGGTGTAGCGGCGGATGATCTCCTTGAGCGCGGTGTCCTCGAGGCTCCACTCCGCCTCGGCGAGGCCGTGCGCCTGCTGCTGGTTGGGGATCAGGTGGCGCTTGGCGATCTCGATCTTCTCATCCTCCGTGTAACCGGCAAGACGAATGATCTCCATCCGGTCCATCAGGGCCGGCGGAATGTTGAGGGTGTTCGCCGTCGTCACGAACATCACATTCGACAGATCGTAGTCGACCTCGAGGTAATGGTCGTTGAAGGTGTGGTTCTGCTCCGGGTCGAGCACCTCGAGCAGGGCGGCGGCCGGGTCGCCCCGGAAGTCGGACCCCATCTTGTCGATCTCGTCCAGCAGGAACAGCGGATTGGTCCGCTTGGCCTTGCGCATCGACTGAACCACCTTGCCGGGCATCGAGCCGATGTAGGTGCGCCGGTGGCCGCGGATTTCGGCCTCGTCGCGCACGCCGCCGAGCGACATCCGCACGAACTCGCGGCCCGTGGCATTGGCGATCGACTTGCCGAGCGAAGTCTTGCCGACGCCGGGCGGGCCGACGAGGCAGAGGATCGGACCCTTCAGCTTGTTGGTGCGGTTCTGGACCGCGAGGTACTCGACGATCCGCTCCTTCACCTTCTCGAGGCCATAGTGCTCCTTGTCGAGGATCTCCTGGGCCTCGGCGAGGTCCTTCTTGACCTTGCCGCGCACGCCCCAGGGGATCGACAGCAGCCAGTCGAGATAGTTGCGCACGACGGTCGCCTCGGCCGACATCGGGCTCATCTGCCGGAGCTTCTTCAGCTCGGCGATCGCCTTGTCACGCGCTTCCTTGGAGAGCTTGGTGTTCTCGATCTTCTCCTCGAACTCGGCGATGTCGTCGCGCTCGTCGGCGTCACCCAGCTCCTTCTGGATCGCCTTCATCTGCTCGTTCAGGTAGTACTCGCGCTGGGTCTTCTCCATCTGCCGCTTGACGCGGGAGCGGATCTTCTTCTCGACCTGCAGCACGGAGATCTCGCTCTCCATCACGGTGTAGACGCGCTCCAGGCGCTCGGAGAGCGAGGTGATCTCGAGGATCTCCTGCTTGTCGGCGATCTTGATCGCAAGATGCGAGGCGATCGTGTCGGCGAGCTTGGAATAGTCGTCGATCTGGCCGAGCGTGCCCAGGACCTCGGGCGAGATCTTCTTGTTGAGCTTGACGTAGCTCTCGAACTGCGACACGGCCGAGCGGGCGAGCGCCTCGATCTCGTCCTTGGCGCCAACCGACTCGGCGACGCGCGCGACCTCGGCCTCGAAATAGTCGGCATTATCCGTGAACCGCACGATGCGGGCGCGCTGGGTTCCCTCGACGAGCACCTTGACGGTCCCATCGGGGAGCTTCAGCAGCTGCAGCACGGACGCGAGCGTGCCCATCTCGTAGATAGCGTCGGTCGCCGGATCGTCGTCGCCGGCGTTCTTCTGCGCTGCGAGCAGGATGTGCTTGTCGGAGCGCATCACCTCCTCAAGCGCGCTGATCGAGCGCTCACGCCCCACGAACAGGGGCACGATCATGTAAGGGAAGACCACGATGTCGCGGAGCGGGAGGACTGGGTAGGTCTCCTTGCCGCCTGCCTTGTCTTTGTCTTTGGTCTGCACGGTGTCGCCCATGACTTTCCTTCTCCCCCGGCCACGCCGCAGGTGCCTCCGGTTGGCACCCAGGCGGCCCGCCATACGCTGTCGCGTGAACCGGACTGTTGCCCGCATCGTACGGCATTGCCGCACGACCCAATCGACCACCCGACGCTACAGCCCTGCTGGCTGGAACCCGAGACACCGATCGGCCCTAAGAGATGGGGTCCGTTCGGTTCGCATCCAAGAGGCCAGGCGATGCGGTCGCGCACCCGCCTGCTAGCCGCCACGGCGGCTGACTGATCCTCCCTACGCGGTCGAGCCCTTCTCCCCGGCACGGTCCGAGTAGATGCGCAGCGGGCGCGCCGCTCCGTCCACCACCTCGGGTCCGATCACGATCTCTTCAACGCCCTTCATGCTCGGCAGCTCGAACATGGTCTCTAGCAGGATCGCTTCCATGATCGAGCGCAAACCGCGCGCGCCGGTCTTTCGCTCGATCGCCTTGCGCGCGATCGCCTTCAAAGCCTCGGACGTGATGGTGAGCTTGACGTCCTCCATCTCGAACAGGCGCTGGTACTGCTTGACGAGGGCATTCTTCGGTTCGGCCAGGATCTGGACGAGCGCCGGCTCGTCGAGGTCCTCCAGCGTGGCGATCACCGGCAGGCGGCCGATGAACTCGGGGATGAGGCCGAACTTCAGCAGATCCTCAGGCTCGACTTCCTTCAGGACGTCGCCGGTGCGCCGCTCGTCCGGCCCGATCACGGTCGCGCCGAAACCGATCGAGGTCCCCTTGCCGCGGCGGGCGATGATCTTCTCCAGCCCTGCGAAGGCGCCGCCGCAGATGAACAGGATGTTGGTGGTGTCGACCTGCAGGAACTCCTGCTGCGGATGCTTGCGGCCGCCCTGCGGCGGAACGCTTGCAATCGTGCCTTCCATGATCTTGAGCAAGGCCTGCTGCACGCCCTCGCCCGAGACGTCGCGGGTGATCGAGGGGTTGTCGGACTTGCGGCTGATCTTGTCGACCTCGTCGATGTAGACGATGCCGCGCTGCGCACGCTCGACGTTGTAGTCGGCATTCTGCAGGAGCTTGAGGATGATGTTCTCGACATCCTCGCCGACGTAGCCGGCCTCGGTGAGGGTCGTGGCATCGGCCATGGTGAACGGCACGTCGAGGATGCGAGCCAAGGTCTGAGCGAGCAGCGTCTTGCCGCAACCGGTCGGACCGACGAGCAGGATGTTCGACTTGGCAAGCTCGACGTCGTTGTTCTTCGCCGCGTGGTTCAAGCGCTTGTAGTGATTATGGACTGCGACCGACAGCACGCGCTTGGCGTGCTCCTGACCGATCACGTAGGAATCGAGAACCGACTTGATCTCGTTCGGCGTCGGCACGCCATCCCGCGACTTGACGAGGGTGTTCTTGTTCTCCTCGCGGATGATGTCCATGCAGAGCTCGACGCATTCATCGCAGATGAATACGGTCGGGCCCGCAATCAGCTTGCGCACCTCGTGCTGGCTCTTGCCGCAGAACGAGCAGTAGAGGGTGTTCTTTTCTTGTGGAGGCATTCGATCGATTCTCTCTCAGGCTTCCCTGTGCCGGCGCGCTCGATTTGTAGCTGGAGCCGCCACCTTCCTGCGAACTGCCCCTCGTCGCCTCCGGTCCACCAGTCGCATCCCCCGATCCCTACAACGATCTGAGCACGCTACCAGCGCTTCGATCAAGGTTCCATTAACAGCCTTCTCACGTGCCCTGTGCGCGCCGCGACCGGATTGCAACAGATATATGTGTCGCGGCGGGCTCATTCCCTTGGACGACCCGACGGTGGCTGCTCTTGGTGGCCGCAATACGACCGGGCCTCAACGCCGCCGTTGGACGCTTCCGGGACGTCGAAACAGGCTGCATACATCGTGCCAGCCACGGCCTACCGCAAGACTGTGGGCGGCCGGGCGGCGCGATTTTGTTAACCACTCTTGGGGGAGAGGCCCTCTACCTCGTCACGCTTGCTCAGAACCCGGTCGATGAGCCCGAACTGGCGCGCCTGCTCTGCCGTCATGAAGTAGTCGCGGTCCAGCGTCTTTTCGATCACCTCGTATTGTTGGCCGGTATGCTTGACGTAGACCTCGTTGAGCCGCCGCTTCATCTTGATGATGTCTTCGGCGTGGCGCTCGATGTCGGATGCCTGACCGGAGAACCCGCCGGAGGGCTGGTGGACCATGACGCGGGCATTGGTCAGCGCATAGCGCATCCCCTTGGTCCCGGCCGCCAGCAGCAGCGAGCCCATGGACGCCGCTTGGCCGATGCACAGCGTCGCGATCGGGGGCCGGATGAACTGCATGGTGTCGTAGATCGCCATGCCGGACGTCACCACGCCGCCGGGCGAATTGATGTACATCGAAATCTCTTTCTTCGGGTTCTCGGCCTCGAGAAAGAGCAGCTGCATGCAGATCGAGGCGGCCATCTGGTCCTCGATGGCGCCGGTCACGAAGATGATGCGTTCCTTCAGCAGCCGCGAGGGGAGGTCATAGCCCCGCTCGCCGCGCGTGGTCTGCTCCACCACCATCGGCCAGAACGTGTTGTAGATCGTCCCCGAGGGTTCACGCATGGCGTCTCCGGCCTCCTTCATGCGCCACCCACGATCGGGTCGCGCTACCTTCGTGCTACCTTGATGCTACCTACCTGCGTCCTTGACGCACCTTATGCGGGCGCTGCGGACTCCTCCTCCGCCTCCGACTTCAACAGCTCCTCGAGGCTGACCTTGCGCTCCTCGGGCTTGGCGAGCTCGACGATGAAATCGATGACCTTCTCCTCAAATATAGGTGCTCGAAGCTCGACCAGCGCCTGCGGCGTCTTCTCGTAGTACTCGTAGACGGCGCGCTCGCGGCCGGGGAACTGGCGCGCCCGCTCGACCAGCGCCCGGCGCAGCTCGTCCTGGGTCACCTGGATCTTGTTCTTGTCGCCGATCTCGCCGAGGACCAGGCCGAGCCGCACGCGCCGCTCGGCGATCTTGCGGTACTCGCTCTTTGCCTCCTCCTCGTTCTTGCCCTCGTCCGCCAGGGTGCGGCCCGCCTGCTCCAGCGCGCGGGTCGCCTGTCCCCAGATCGACTCGAACTCGCCGTCGACCAGCGAGGGCGGCAGCGCGAAGTCGTGGCGCTTGTCGAGCTCGTCGAGCACCGCACGTTTCAGGTGGCGGCGCGAGATCGCATCGTAGTCGCGCTTGAGCTGGGCGGCCACCAGCTCGCGCAGCTTGGCGACCGACTCGGCGCCGAGGCCCTGTGCGAACTGATCGTCGATGTCCGGCTTGATGGGCTTGGCCACCTCCTTGACCTTGACGTCGAATGTTGCGGCCTTGCCCTTGAGCGTCTCGACCGGGTACTCGGCGGGGAAGGTCACATTGACCACGCGGTCCTCGCCGGCCTTGGCGCCGATCAGCCCATCCTCGAAGCCCGGGATGAAGCCTCCCTGCCCGAGTACGAGTGGGGCGGCCTCGGCCGAGCCGTTCTCGAACGGCGTGCCGTCGATCTTGCCGACAAAGTCGATCGTGAGGCGGTCGCCCTGACCGGCAACGCGGTCGGCTTCTGCCTCGTAGCGAACGTTGCGCTCGGCGATGTCGGCGACTGCCTTGTCGATGGCCGGCTCCTCGACGTCGGCAACGAGCCGCGTCAGCTTCAGCGCGGCCATGTCGGTGATGCTGATCTCAGGCAGCACCTCGAACGACATGTCGAATGACAGGTCCGATTGACCGGACAGCACGCGCTCGATCTCGGAGCTGTCCTCAGGCAGCGCGATGCTGGGGGTCAGCGCGGGGCGCTCCTTGCGGTCGGAGATCGCCTGGCGGCTCGTCTCATCGACGGCCTGCTGGACCACCTCGGCCATCAGGGACCGGCCATAGACCCGCTTCAGGTGCTGCTCGGGCACCTTGCCCTTGCGGAAGCCCTTGAGCTGGACCGTGCCCTTGATCTCATCGAGCCTCGCCCTGAAGCGATTGCCGATCTCGTCGGCGCCGACCACGATGCGAAGCTGACGTTTCAGGCCTTCGGAACTCGTCTCGGTAACCTGCATTCGACCCTATCCCGACCTGAAACATACCTTTGCGGCGCTGACCGCGCTCGGCGCACTCGGTTATAGCGCGCTGGTGCGGACGGAGGGACTTGAACCCCCACGGCTTTCGCCACCAGAACCTAAATCTGGCGTGTCTACCAGTTCCACCACGCCCGCTGGCCGCCCGGCTGGCGGATGGCGGCAGATATATCGGCCCGGTGCGCAGGAAATCAATCGCGAACTGCGAATCCGCTGGGTTTGCAATGGCCCGGCAGCCCGGCACCGCGCCCTACCCCCACGATTCTGGGCGGCGCCTCTGCTTTCGCAGTCCCGGTTTGAAGTGCCCCTCACATTCCATTCCTCGTCATCCTCGCCCGAGTGCGCCGAAGGCGCATCGACGGGCGGGGATCCAGCATGAGAATCGTCGAAGACACAGAATATATCGAGCCTTCGGCCCTTCTTCCGCTGGATCCCCGGCCTCGCTCCCCGGGGTCGCTTCGGCCGAGGATGACGGCTCCTGTGGTTTTCAAAGTGAGGCACTACCCGCAGTCCCGGCAGGGCGATCCGCCTCTCAGAAGCCGTAGAGCCCGGCCTCGTCGATCTTGATGTTGTCGAGGACGGATTTGAGATCCTCGCCCGTTTGCTCCCTCAGCGCCTCATCCAGCTTCTTGGCGCCCTCACCGTCCGGGGCGTCGATCGCACTGATTAGGTCGTCGAGGGTGATGCCGAGGTCGTCGAGACCCAGCTCCTTTTCAAGCCCGGCAAGAAACATCGCGCCATTGTCCGTAGACTTCGCTTTGATCTCCGAGATGGCGAACCTGATGGCGGATGCGTAGGCCTGCGGGCTCTCGTAGTCATCCATGTTGACGCCGAGCTCCTCCCCCAGCCGCCGAAAAAGGTTGAACTTGATCTGCTGGATGTCGACGGGGTTGTCGAACAGCGCCGCGGAGATCTTCGCCTCGGCTTGCGACTGCGCGCTCGAGACGCCCGGGATATGGACGCCATTGGCTGCGGCAACGAGGGCAACGCCGGCCGCCGGCGCGTGATCCTTGGAGGCGGCTGGTCTGTTCACCTGCTGCAGGAGTTGTAGAGCGGCAGCGCTCAGAGGAGGCGTCGTCAACATATTCTCCGCTCCCGATGGGGCGTCCAGGTTGAAGACGCACTGCACCAGCTTCGGCGAACAGGCGAATCACGCCGAGCGCCTGCCCGTCACGGTGCCCGCATTCTGCTAAGAAAGCCATACTCTCGGCCTGCAGCACCCCCGCCGTTTGCGCTGCAAGCGCCGGTCTTGCACGGGCCGGTCCCCCTATCTAGGGTATCCCCGAATTCGCAATGGGAGAGCGCCCCTCGTGACGGTAGTGAACGGCGTTGCTGCTGCGGTCGGCCGCACGCCCCTGATCAGGCTCAAACGCGCCTCGGAGGAAACCGGCTGCACGATCCTCGGCAAGGCCGAGTTCATGAATCCCGGCCAGTCCGTGAAGGACCGCGCCGCGCTGTTCATCCTCCAGGACGCCGTAAAGAGGGGCGTGCTGAGGCCGGGCGGCACCGTGGTGGAGGGCACCGCCGGCAACACTGGGATCGGCCTTACCGTGGTCGGCAACGCGCTGGGCTTCCGCACGGTCATCGTCATTCCCGAGACCCAGAGCCAGGAGAAGAAGGATGCGCTCCGCATTCTCGGCGCGCAACTCATCGAGGTCCCGGCGCTCCCCTACAAGAACCCGAACAACTACGTGCACTACTCGGAGCGGTTGGCGCGGGAGCTGGCCAAGACCGAGCCGAACGGAGCAGTCTGGGCCAACCAGTGGGATAACACGGCCAACCGCCGCGCTCACATCGAGGGGACGGCCGAGGAGATCTGGGCCGACACCGACGGCAAGGTGGACGGCTTCGTCTCGGCGGTGGGGTCGGGAGGGACGCTCGGCGGCGTGTCCGACGGCCTCAAGGCCAAACGCCGGGACATCCAGATCGCGCTCGCCGATGTGCCGGGTGCGGCGCTCTACAGCTACTTCACGACGGGCGCGCTCAAGGCCGAGGGCTCGTCCATCACCGAGGGCATCGGACAGGGACGTGTCACCAAGAACATTGAGGGTGCGGTCGTCGACCACGCCTATCTGATCCCGGATGAGGAATCGGTGGCAATCTGCTTCCGCCTCCTGAAGGAGGAGGGTTTGTGCATGGGCGGCTCGACCGGCGTCAACGTTGCGGGCGCCATCCGGCTCGCCAGGGAGATGGGTCCGGGCCACACCATCGTCACCATGCTCTGCGACTACGGTACGCGCTATCAGTCGAAGCTGTTCAACCCGGCGTTTCTGAAGTCGAAGAACCTGCCGGTGCCCGAGTGGCTCGCTGCCGCCCCGCCTCCGATGCCGAAGATGTTCGTCGATCCGGATAAGGCGTAGCGCCGTGACCGAGCAGCTCTACAGGGCGGATGCGTACCTGCGCGAATGCACGGCGACCGTGACGGACGCCAACGAGCAGAGCGGGATCGTCCTCGACCGAACGGTGTTCTATGCGGCGGCGGGCGGCCAGCCGGGTGACAAGGGCGTACTCGAGATCGAAGGCGGCGGCACGTGCCCGATCGCCAACACGGTCTACGCCGGCGACAAGAAATCGATCCTGCACGTCGCGGCGGCCGGAGCCGCGTTCCCTAAGCCGGGCAGCAAGGTGCGCGCCGTGCTCGACTGGGAGACGCGGTCGAGGCTCATGCGCATGCACACGGCGCTGCATCTGCTCTGTTCGCTGGTGAAGTTCCCCGTCACGGGCGGCCAGATCGGCACCGAGGAAGGCCGGCTCGATTTTGACATCGCCGAGGCCTCGGCGGTCGACAAGGACGCCCTGACAAAAGAGCTCAACGCACTGATCGCTGCTGACCATCCGGTGAGCGACCGCTGGATCAGCGATGCCGAGCTCGAGGCCAACCCGCAGCTCGTGCGCACGATGGCGGTGAAGCCGCCCATGGGTAGCGGGCGGGTGCGGCTCGTCTCGATCGGCAAGGACAGCGAGGTCGACCTGCAGCCCTGCGGCGGAACACACGTGCGCTCCACCGGTGAGGTCGGACCTGTCTTGATCACCAAGATCGAGAAGAAGGGCAAACAGAACCGGCGCATCCGGATTGCCTTTGCGCCGCCCTTGCCGTAGGCGAGCCTGCCCAGCATCAGGCATGGGGGGCGGCCGCGGATCGCCGGCAACGCCCCAGGATAACAAACTCGGGAGGTCTTGCGCAGATGTCATCGCAACAGGACAAATGGCTCGTCGAGACCGAGTGGCTCGCCTCCCGCCTCGATGCCCCCGACCTGATCGTATTCGACGGCTCCTGGCACCTGCCAGCGGCCGGTCGCGATCCGCGCGCCGAGTATCTGGCCGAGCACATTCCTGGAGCGCTCTTCTTCGACATCGACGAGATGTCGGATGAACGGTCGGAGCTGCCGCACATGCTCCCCTCGCCGACGAAGTTTGCGAGCCGCATGAAGCGGATCGGGCTCGGGGACGGCATGAAGGTCGTCGTCTACGATAGCGTCGGGCTGTTCTCGGCGGCGAGGGTGTGGTGGATGTTCCGCGCCATGGGGCACGAGGACGTTGCCGTGCTCAATGGCGGTCTCCTCAAATGGAAGCGCGAAGGGCGCCCGGTCACCGATGAGG
>JBIOVC010000083.1:0-2268 GCA_044867545.1 Hyphomicrobiaceae bacterium
GGGGCAATCGAATCTTTCTCCGCTTCTCATGCCCCTTGTCGCGATTGCCGACCCCCGACTGCCGACCCCCGACGCCCGGAAGCGTTGAGCGCCGAGAGCTCCAGCACATCGCGCCCCGCGCTGGCCGCGAGCACGCGATCGAGATCGGCGAGGCTCGCACCAAGCGAAGCGTCCAAGCCTCTGCCGTCAAGCAAATGTCCGAGATACAGGCCGGCGAAGAGATCGCCGGCACCGTTGGGGATGCGGTCGTGCCGCGGGGAGGGGTGCTCGACGGCATCGCGCTCCGTGACCAGGAGCGTCGAGATCTCCTCCCGTGTCTCCGCTGCCGACGTGACCACGACGGTCCGCGGGCCCAGGCGGCGCGCGGCGCTGGCCGCATCCGCAGGATCGCAATATGAGGCGCCCGTGAGCCACATGAGCTCGAACAGGTTGGGCGTAGCGATGGTGGCGAGCGGCAGGAGCCGGTCGCGGATGGCGGCGGCCGTGGCTTCGGCCACGTAGAGCCGGCCTCCATCGCCGAGGATGGGATCGACCAGGATTGGGATCGCCGGCGCGGCCTGCTTGATCCTCATGACCGCGTCGGTGGCTACAGCCACGGACTGAGGTGAGGGGAAGTAGCCGGTCAGCACGGCGCTGAGCGAGGCCCAGCAGCCGTCGGCCTCCAGGGCGGCGAGGATGGCGGCGAGATCGATCGGGGGCACCTCGTGGCGCGCCAGCCGGCCCAGGCCCGGACGGCTCGCCAGAAGCACCGTGGGCAGGGTCAATGCCTCGTGGCCGAGATGCAGCAGGGCCGGCACGGTGGCCGCAAGACCGACATGCCCGCGCGCCACGTGAGAGGAAATTGCCAGAATTTTCGCCATGCCCTTACTCAGATCAACCGCCGCGCCGCACGGCGCAGGCCCTGCAGGATGGGCTCGAAGGCCTCCTCGTCGCGGCTCTCCGGGTAGACCATGTAGACCGGCGAGGTGAACGAGCGCGATCTGGGCGGGATGCGCAGGCGCCGGCGGCTCACGTGGTGCTGCACCAGCCGGCGGGGGAAGTAGCCAGAGGACTCGTTGGCGAACAGGTAGTCGATCCCCATGGAGCCCAGATCGAGATTGACGCCGGTGTTGGCAAGCTCGGGGAAGGCGGCGGCATGATCGGCCTGGAAGTCGGGGCCCCAGTCGACGAACACGTAGTCGGTCTGCGGGCGACGGCGCCCCGTGGCGCTGGTGACGAGCACGAACTCCTCGTCGAACAGGTGCTCGGTCATGAAGCCCGGAGGCTGTCCCGGCTGGTACATGACGGCGAGGTCGAGCGTGCCCTCCAGGAGGCGCTGCACCATCACCGGCGGCACACTGGCGCTCGCCGAGATGGCGATGTCCGGCACGTTGCCGCGCAGCCAGGAGATCCACTTGATGAGAAAGCCGTCCCAGAGCGCGGCGGGCGCGCCGACCGCGAGATGGTCGCGGTGCTGACCTGCGAGCCCCACCTCGTGCTGCGCATGCTGCCACAGCCGCACGAGCGCGAGCGCGTGCTTCTGGAACTGCTCGCCGGCGGCGGTGAGCGCGGCACCGTTCTTGGAGCGGTCGAATAGCGTGCGACCGAAGATGTCCTCGAGCCCCTTGATGCGCGCGCTCACGGTGGACTGCGTGACGTTCATCTTGCGCGCGGCATCGATGAAGCTGCCGGTCTCGGCGACCATCAGGAAGGTGCGGGCGAGAGTGATGTCCATCGGGGCTGCCTAGCGTGCGCTGACGATACCGAATAGCATCTATCGAAAAATCCGATAGGCGTCAGCGGAAAAATCCGTTTGTGCACTCGCCAAAAAATTTTCACATTGCAATGACCCGGACCCGATTCGGGTGACACATCTTTGGCTAAGGATCAAGAAGGATCAAGACGATGAAGGCGAAGAAGAAAGCTGCTGCGAAGAAGGCCCCGGCCAAGAAGGCTGCCAAGAAGAAGTCGTCGAAGAAGTGAAGGCCGTGTGCATCCTTTGAGTAGGGCTACGATGGTGCGTGCGACTGCGATGGCTGCGATCGGGATGGTGCTGGGCGTCGCTGCGGCGCATGGCGCGTCGATCGGCAATCGCGACGAGCGCGACTACACGGTGACGATCATCGAAGGTGAGGCCAAGGCGGATCACGCGCTGAAGCCTTCGCAGACCTTGTCGGACGTCTGCCTCAAAGGATGCACTATCCGGGTCAACGGTAACGCGGACGACGAGTACCGCCTGACGGGGGGCGATGTCGTCTCGATCGAGGACGGGACCGTCTTCTACGACGC
>JBIOVC010000084.1:0-7915 GCA_044867545.1 Hyphomicrobiaceae bacterium
AACAAGAAGCGCCCGCGGGCAGCGCGCCACACGCCGATGACGTGGCCCGAGTGAGAAAGTGCGATCTCGTTCTGAGCGAGCTGCTCGGCGCCGATGCCACGGCGAACGAGCTCCGGCACATCGCACAGGCGCGACTGCAGCTCGAAGATGTCACCTCGACCGCTCATATGCTTGCCGACCTCGGTTCGGATGAGGCCCGGAAGGCGAAGCCGGCCACGCACGTCCCCGCGCGTGGCCGGCCCGCTCCCGCCCGTCATTCCATCAGCGAATAGAAACCCGCGACTTGCGAGAATTATTTGCGTCAAATGCCGCGAATTCGCAATGATTAACGGATATTTGCGTTTTGAATTTGCTGAGACATTTCTCAGGATTTTATCGAATTCGGGAATAACTCATTAACCGGCGGCCGGCTCCGCCGCAGTCTTCCGCTCGACCAGCGCGACGGCGCTCATGTTGAGCAGTCCACGCACGGTCACCGACGGCGTCACGATGTGCACCGGCTTGTCGGCGCCGAGCAGGATCGGTCCGAGCGGGACGCTTCCCGAGGCGACCTTCAGCAGGTTGAAGGCGATGTTGGCGGCATCGAGCCCCGGCATCACCAAGAGGTTGGCGGCCCCCTTGAGGCGCGAGCTCGGGAATACCTCCTCACGGATGAACGGCGACAGCGCGGCATCCGCTTGCATCTCGCCTTCGACCTCGAGCCCGGGCGCCTTCTCCGACAGGATCTCGAGAACGTGGCGCATCTTGCGGGCCGATGCGGTGTCCTCGGAGCCGAAGCTCGAGTGCGAGAGCAGGGCGACCTTCGGCTCGATGCCGAAGCGGCGGACCTCATCGGCTGCGAGCAGCGCGATCTCGGCGAGCCGCTCCGCGCTCGGGTCGTAGCAAACGTAGGTGTCGGTCATGAAGAGTGGACCCTGGGGCAGGATCAGGCCGGAGACGGCGGCAAACCCGCTCACCTCGGGCTTCTTTCCGACTACCTGCGAGACGTGGCGGAGCTGGGTCAGGTAGCGGCCGACCGCGCCGCAGATCATGGCATCGGCGTCGCCGCGGCGGAGCAACAGCCCGGCCAAGACGGTCGCCCCCGCGCGCACGATCCGCCGTGCGTGGTTCGGCGACACGCCGCGGCGCTCGACGAGCCGGCGGTACTCCTCGGTCAGCGTCGCCATGCGCGGGTCGGTCTCGGGATCGACCAGATCGAAGTCCTTCTCGGGCCGCATCCTCAAGGCCAGATGCGGCAGCATGCGCGTGATGTTCTCGCGGCGGCCGACGAGGATCGGCCGGGCGATGCCCTCGGCGATGACCTGCTGGGCGGCCTGCAGCACGTAAGGATGCTCGCCCTCGGCATAGACTAGGCGGTTCGGCGCGCGCTGGTGCTCGCGCTTCACGGCATCGAAGATCGGCCGCATGACGAAGCCCGAGCGGTAGACGAAGCGGGTCAGCCGTTCGCGGTAGGCCCGGAAGTCGGTGATCGGCCGGGCGGCGACGCCGCTCTCGATTGCGGCGCGGGCGACGGCTGGGGCGATCTCGGTGATGAGACGCGGATCGAAGGGCTTGGGCAGGATGTAATCGGGCCCGAACACCAGCGAGTCGGTGCCGTAAGCCGAAAGCACGATATCGGAGGTCTCGCTCTCGGCGATGCCGGCGAGCGCCAGCACGGCCGCCTTCTTCATCGCCTCGTTGATGGTGGTGGCACCGACATCGAGCGCGCCGCGGAAGACGAACGGGAAGCAGAGGACGTTGTTGATCTGGTTCGGGTAGTCGGTCCGGCCCGAGGCGATGACGGCATCCGGCCGCACGGCCTTCACGTCCTCCGGCATGATCTCCGGCATCGGATTGGCGAGTGCGAAGACGAGCGGACGCTCCGCCATCGCCCTGATCATGTCGCGGGTGACGATGCCGCCTGCCGACAGGCCGAGGAAGACGTCGGCCTTCGGCATGATCTCGGCGAGCGTGCGGGCGCGCGTCTCCTGGGCGTAGGGCTCCTTGTAAGGGTCCATCAGCTCGCGGCGGCCCTTGTAGACGACGCCCTTGATGTCGGCGACGAACACGTTCTCGCGTTTCAAGCCCAGAGCGACCAGGAGGCCCAAACAGGCGAGCGCCGCCGCACCGGCGCCGCTGCAGACGAGCTTGACGTCGCCGAGCTTCTTATCGACCACCTTGAGGCCGTTCAGGATACCGGCGGCGACGACGATCGCGGTGCCGTGCTGGTCATCGTGAAAGACCGGGATCTTCATGCGGGCTTTCAGCGCGCGCTCGATCTCGAAGCACTCCGGCGCCTTGATGTCCTCCAGGTTGATGCCGCCGAAGGTCGGCTCCAGCCGCGCCACTGCCTCGACGAAGGGCTCGACTGCCTTCTCGGCGATCTCGATGTCGAACACGTCGATACCGGCGAACTTCTTGAACAGCACGGCCTTGCCTTCCATCACCGGCTTGGCGCCGAGCGGGCCGATGTCGCCGAGACCCAGCACCGCGGTGCCGTTCGAGATCACGCCGACGAGATTGCCGCGCGCGGTGTAGCGGACGACGTCGGCCGGGCTCTCGGCGATCGCCATACAGGCATGGGCGACGCCCGGCGAGTAGGCGAGCGCCAGGTCGCGCTGGTTGGCGAGCGGCTTCGTCGGCTGGATCGCAATCTTCCCCGGCGGATCGGCTTCGTGGTAGTCGAGCGCGCTTTGGCGCAGGTGGCTGTCCGACATGGGCGCTTCCCCTCGCTGTTTGACGCCAGCTTGTACGTCAGAACACGGACATGGCAACGGGCGTCTGCTAGGATTCCGCTGTATCTATGACAGGCGAGGGATGCGAGCGCATGACGCACCGCGATAAGACCAGGCTCGTGCACGTGGCACGGCGGCGTGCGACCGACGAGACAATCGGCGTCAACCCGCCGATCGTGCGCGCCTCGACCGTGCTTTACAAAGACATCGCAACGATGCGGGCGATGGCCGAGCGGCGGCGCGGGGGCGAGCGGGTGTTTACCTACGGCATCCGCGGCACGCCCACCACCTATGCGCTCGAGGATGCGCTCAACGAGATCGAGCAGGGCAGCCGCACCATGCTGTTTCCTTCGGGGCTGGCAGCGATCGCGCACGTCTTCCTCAGCGTCCTGAAGCCCGGCGACCACGCCCTGCTTGCCGAGACGATCTACGGCCCCGGCCGCAACATCGCCGAGCGCTATCTTGCCAAGCGCGGCATCACTTGCGAGTTCTATCCGGGCGGGCACGAGGAGGTTGCCCGGCGCCTGAAGCCCGAGACGCGGCTCATCTATCTCGACAATCCCGGCTCGATCGTGTTCGACGTGCAGGACGTGCCGGCGATCGTGCGCACCGTTGCGGGGCGCGACATCCTGGTCGCGGTCGACAACTCGTGGGGCGCGCCGGGACTCTGCCGGCCGCTCGAGCTCGGCGCCGACATCTCGGTCGTCGCCATCACCAAGTACACCGCCGGCCACTCGGACCTGGCGATGGGCTCGGTCACCGCCAACGAGCGCTCAGCCGAGCAGCTCTGGCGCGATGCCAACGTCTTCTGCGAGAGCGTGAGCCCGGATGATGCCTACATGGCGCTGCGGGGCTTGAGGACTGCGGTCGCCCGCATGACGATGCAGCACGCGCATGCGATGGAGGTGATCGGTTGGCTCGAGCGGCATCCGCTGATCGAGCGCATCCTCTTCCCGGCGCTCGCGTCACACCCAGGACACGCGATCTGGAAGCGCGACTTCAGCGGCGCCAACAGCCTGTTCTCGGTGGTGTTCCGGCCGGGGATCACGCAGCAGCAGGCGAACCACTTCGTCGACCGGCTTCAGTTGTTCGGGATCGGCGCCTCGTGGGGCGGGTTCGAGAGCCTCGCGATCACCTATCCGGATGGGGTCTACGGCTGGAACGGCGGCGCGCTCGTGCGCCTGCACATCGGCCTCGAGGACCCGGCCGACCTGATCGCCGACATCGAGCAGGCGCTCGGTTCCGTCAAAGTGTAGGCGAGCGCCCACTACTGCTGCCACGGCGTCATTCGCGGTATCCAACGCGGTACGTTGGCCCGAAAGGCTGCATACTGCTCACCGAATATTCGCGCGAGTGTCGGCTCCTCGTAGCCCACGACGTAGGCGTGAGTGGCGAGCCAGAACAACGCGCCGCACAGGATCAAACGCCAATCGGCGAACAGCAACGCCTGACCGAGGATGATGGCTACGACCGACACGTACATCGGATTGCGGACGTAACGGTAGAGACCCGTGACCACGAGGCGCTCTGGTGGAGCGACGGGCGCGGGCGTCCCGAGCCCCTCACGGGCAAACCGCCGGAACGAATCCACAAGTCCCGGCAGTCCGGCGAGAACCAGCACGACCCCGATCGCGCGCATCAGCTCGAGATCAAGAAACGCCGGTTGAAACTGCCAGCGTGTGATCCACCAAGGTATGAGGCCGGCCATAACGCCGGGTGCGACCAGGAAGAAGAGAGCAGAGCCGAGAATGGCAGTTGGCTTGTTCACAGCGACGCCTTCGGTGCCCGACCTGTCGAAAGCCATTGTGCGCGGCGCGGTTGACCCTCGCAACTTCCAGCAAAGTGGCGGTGTGAAACTCCGCCCGCTCCGTTGACCCAGCGGCCGCAGGCCCGATAGTGGCTCCAGTGCGAAGGAGCGACGGGGCACGATTCCATGCCTGATCAGGGAACGCACCAGTCGCCGGCTGCCCGGCGCGCGCGAGGATGGGGCCTGCTGCTGCCGCTTGCAGCCGTCGCCGGCGTGCTCACCCTGACGGTCGCCGTCTATCTCGGCTACGATCTCGTTAGCGCGCAGCTCTCGCCGTGCGAGGCGATCTACCGGCAGACATCGGTCAGCCTCTCGACCAAGATCAGGTTCCTGAGGGCCGAGGGCGAGGTGCAGATCGGCAAGGAGCCGCTCATCGAGCTCGACGAGCGGGCCCAGATCACCGCGCTCAACCTCAAGACCTGCTGCACGGTGCTCGCCGCCGGCAAGCTCGATCCCGAGCAGTTCCTGCAGTGCAAGTCGAAGGCGCGGACCTACGAGGCGCGCGTCGACGACGTCGCGCAGATCGTGCAGGCGGTGATGAAGGTGCAGAACAACGCACAGCCCGCCGCCAGCGCCACTGCCAGCCCGAAGAGCCTGACGACGGCGAGCCTGTCGACGGGCGGCGGCAACCTGCAGGGAACGATCCAGGCGGCGCGCGCAGTCTCGCAGGAGTTCAACCGCGAGGTGATCGAGGTGCGGCGGGCGCAGGCGCTCGAGACGCTGAAGGCGATCCCGCCGCGGCACGTCGAAATCTCCGCCCAGGAGCTCGAGCCCAACGACGACGTGCTCTCGGCCAACCTGATCGAGCTCGGCAAGTGGATCACCGGCACGGTCGGCAGCCAGAAGGACGCCGACCTTTTCGCGTTCAAGACGCCGCCGACGTACCGCGACGTCATCCGCATCGAGCTCGAGAACCGCTCGACGACGCTCGAGCCCCGCATCGAGCTGTTCGATACCGACAAGGCGAGCCGCGGCACCATGCACCAGACGACGGCGGGCGCCGATGTCGTCTATCCGTTCGTCGGTGCTCCCGACCGGCGCTACATGTTCCGCGTCAGCAACTACTACGGCTCGAGCGTCGGGGCCTACCTCGTCCGGGTGATCGCGACCAAGGCCTACGATGCGCACGAGCCCAACGACGACATCCTGTCAGCCACGGCGATCAAGTCCGGGACGGAAGTCAAGGCGGCGATCATGGACAAGGGCGACGCCGACTTCTTCCGCGTCGAGACGGGCGGCGGCACCCAGGAGTTGCAGGTCGATATCCGGAATGCCTCGACGACCTTGCGACCGGCGATCGTCATGTTCGATGCCGCCAAGACCAACATCGGCAGCCGGCATACGACGACAGCCGGCGGCGATACCTCCTATGCGCTCAAGGCCCAGCCGAGTGCGGCCTACTACATCCGCATCGGCGACTACTACTCGGACGCCGCCGGGGCGTATGCGCTGACCGTCACGGTGAAGTGAGGGGACTCCGTCTCAGATCAGCGGCCGCGGGCTCGCCATCGTCGCCGGGTCGCCGGCCAACTCCTCGAGCTTCTTCTCATCGAGCAGCTCGAAGTCCGTGCCGGTCCATTTGAAGCAGCCGGTGCGGCGCAGCTTCTTCAGCGTCTTGTTGGTGTGCACCAGCGAGAAGCCGACGGTGTCGGCCAGATGCTCCTGCGTGAACGGGAAGGTGACCTTGTTGCTGCGAACGAGCCCCACCTGCTCAGCCCGCCGGAAGAGGTGCAGAAGCACGAACGCCACACGCTCGGTCGCGCGCCGTTGGCCGACCGTCACCAGGTAGTCGCCGAGGATCGACTCCTCGCGCGCGGCGAGCCAGGTGACGTCGAAGGCCAGGCCCTGGTGCTTCTCGTAGAGGCTCCACAGCTTCTCGCGCGGGAAGACGCACAGCACCACGCTGGTCAGCGCCTCCACGGTGTGATGCATGCAGTCGAGGATCGACGCCTGCAGACCGAGAAAGTCGCCCGGCAGCGCGAAGTTGAGCACCTGGCGGCGTCCGTCCGCCAGCGTCTTGTGCTTGGCCCCCCAGCCGGAAAGCAGTGTGTAGAGATGAGGGCTGTTGGTGCCTTCGACCAGTATGGTCGAGCCGGCGTCGAGGACCAGCTCGCCGCTCTTGAAGCCCTGCATGAAATCCACCTCCTCCGGTGAGAACTTCCGGAAGACCTCGAGCGGCCGCAGCGGGCAGCGCTTGCACGGCGTCTGCGGCGGCGGGGCGACTGTCTTGGTGCTAGCCATTGCGCGCTCAAGGGTCGGCCGACGGTCGGCATGTTGAGGGCCATCGGCATCGGACAGTATGTCTTTGTTAAAAGACGAACGCGCGTTGCTCGGACAAGGATGCATCGAGTTCCCAAAAGGAAGCACCGATATGGCCCATGTGACGGCGCCCACGCACCACCGGCTGGCCGCCATCCGAGGAGGACCAGTGAAAGCGCGCCTTCTCATCAGCAACGCATCCTACGGCCCGGAGAGCCTCAAGATCCTGTTCGAGGCGTTCGACAGCGCGTGGCTGCAGCTCTCGCCGTCGTACGGCAACGATCCGCAGGCCGTCGAGGCCGCGCGCGTCAAGCTGGCGGAGACCATTCTCACCCTCGCGCAGGTCCGCACGACGCTCGATGCCGATGAGCTCACGGAAAGCGCGCTCAAAGTCCTGAGCTCCGGAAGCGCTTAGCCTGGCGGGGCCCACTGGAACTCACCGTGCCGTTTCTACGTTGAATTGCAGAAGGTTGGGGGCGGAAGTCCTCGACCAATCTCAATCGCAGGAGGAGCGGCAGATGAACTGGGATCGCATCGAAGGCAATTGGAAGCAGGTTTCGGGCAAGATCAAACAACAGTGGGGCAAGCTCACCGACGACGATATCGCGCAGATCAACGGCAACCGCGAGCAGCTCGAAGGCAAGCTGCAGGCGCGGTACGGCTACGCCAAGGACCAGATCCGCAAGGACGTCGACAACTGGCTCTCCCGCATGTGAGCGCCTGGTCTTCCCTTATGACCGACAAGTCGATCTCGCCCGTGCGGACCGACCGGCGCTGCAGCGGTCAAGAGCAAAGCGCTCTAGCCGCGGTAGTGCGAGAACTGGCCGCGCGGGCGGAACCGCTCGAGGTAGGCGGGCACCAGCGCGCCCACCGCGTGCGGGCGCTCGATGCCGAGGCCGCGGAGCGTGCGGCCCTCGGTCTCGGCTGCCCGGCTCACGAAATTGTCCGTCCTCAACTGGCGAACCTGATCGAGTGTGATCTGGCGCAGCGACAAGGGCAGCGGCGCGGTGAGGATCGCCATCAGCTTTGCGAGCCAGAACGGGATGCTGACGTAGGCCCGCTCGCGGCCGGCCCAGGCCTGGGTGCGGTCGAGGAGCTGGCGGAACGTCGCCACCTCCGGACCGCCGATCTCGTA
>JBIOVC010000085.1:0-9683 GCA_044867545.1 Hyphomicrobiaceae bacterium
ACCGCGAGGCGCTGCACTCACGCTCGAAGAACTCGCCATTCGACGAGAGCACGCTGCAGGGCCGCGTGCTGCGCACCGTGGTTGCGGGTGAGACGGTGTACCAGTACCCTTGAAGCCGCGCGCGGCCAGCCTTTCCTCCCCGCCATCGCTTCCCCTTCGCTTCGCGCGACGCGGTCCTTCATGAGCGCCTTCCTCACGCTTCCGGTCCTGCTGGCGCTCGCCGCCGGCTACCTGCTCGGCTCGATCCCGTTCGGGCTGCTGCTGACGCGGGCCGCGGGTCTTCCCGACATCCGCGGGATCGGCTCAGGCAACATCGGGGCTACCAACGTGCTGCGCACCGGCCGCAAGGAGCTGGCGGCGGCGACGCTGCTGCTCGATGCGTTGAAAGGCACTGCGGCGGTGCTGTTGGCGAAGTGGGGCCTCTACGGCGAGCTCGGCGGGCCGCTGCTGCCGTTCGCGGGGGGACTTGGCGCAATGCTCGGCCACCTGTTCCCGGCCTGGCTCGGGTTCAAGGGCGGCAAAGGGGTTGCGACCTACATCGGCGTGCTCGCCGGGTTCTACCTGCCGGCAGCGGCAGCGTTCTGCGCGGTCTGGCTCGCGGTCGCGGGGCTGACGCGCTACTCCTCGCTCTCGGCGCTCACCGCGGCTGTCGCCACGCCGGTTGTGGTCTGGGCGCTCGGCTGGCCGGAGGTCGCGGTTCTGCTGGTGCCGCTCGGTGTGCTGCTGATCCTCACCCATCGCGAGAACATTCGTCGGCTGATCGCCGGTGAGGAGCCGAAAATTGACGCGAAAGCCTGAACGGTCGGAGCCCGATGCGCGCGCGCCGCTCCCGGTGGCGGCGCTCGATGAGGCGCAGCGGCTCGCATGCCTGCGCCTGGTGCGCTCAGAGAACGTCGGGCCCGTCACCTTCCGCGCGCTCATCAACCACTATGGCGGGGCGACGGCCGCGCTCGAGGCGCTACCCGAGCTCTCGCGGCGCGGCGGACGGGGGCGGCCGATCCGCATCTGCCCGAAGGCGGACGCCGAGGCCGAGCTTGCCGCCGCGCGCAAAGCAGGTGCGACGCCTGTGTTCACGATCGAGCCCGGCTATCCGGCGCCGCTCGCCTTCCTCGATGGCGCGCCGCCGATGCTCTACGTCAAGGGCGAGCAGTCCCTGCTCAACCGCCCGACCGTCGCGATCGTCGGCTCGCGCCAGTGCTCGGCTGCCGGCCTGAAGGTCGCCCGGCAGCTCGCCGCCGGCATCTCGGCGGGCGGGTACGTGATCGCCTCGGGCCTCGCGCGCGGCATCGACGCGGAGGCGCACCGGGCCGCGCTCGAGGGTGGGACCGTCGCGGTGGTGGCCGGCGGGGTCGATATTGTCTATCCGCCGGAGCACCAGGCGCTGCAGGAGGAGATCGGGGCGCGCGGCGCAATCATCAGCGAGCAGCCGCCGGGGTTCGTGCCGCGCGGGGCCGACTTCCCCCGCCGCAACCGCATCCTGTCCGGCATCTCGCTCGCGGTGGTGGTGGTCGAGGCGGCGCGCCGCTCGGGCTCGCTCATCACCGCGCGGAGGGCGGCCGAGCAGGGCCGCGAGGTGCTCGCCGTGCCAGGACATCCGCTCGACCCGCGCGCCGAAGGGACCAATCAGCTCATCAAGGACGGCGCTACCATGGCGACCTCGGCTGAGGACGTGCTGAGGGCGCTCGCGGCGCAGACCTCGCTTGCTCCCGTCGGCAGGCCGCCGGAGGCGTTTGCGCCGTTACCGGAGCGCCAATTCGTGGAGGCCGTGGCGGGGGATGTGCAGGGCCGCGTCCTGGCGGCGCTCGGGCCGGCGCCGGTCAATGTGGACGAGCTTGCCAGGGCCGCCGATCTGCCGATCCGCGCGGTGCAGGCAGCGCTGCTGGAGCTGGTGCTCGCCGGGCGCATCGAGCTGCACGGCGCGCATCTCGTCTCGCTGAGGCCCGCCGGTTGACCGGCCGTCAGGTGGCGTCAGCGGCCGTCGTCGGCCTGCCGGCGTGTCTCGTCCTCGGCCAGGGCCAGGAGGGCGGCCAGCCGGCGGCAGCCCGCCTGCTCGGCCATCAGGCGGAGCTCGTCCAGCATGTCGCCCAGATAGTCGAGCCGGTCGGCCTCGGTGACGGGCCGCGGGGCGGCGTCGGTCTCAGCACCCATACCCCAGGCCGCGCCCAGGGTCTGGGCACCCGCATCGGCCGCTTGCGTCTCAATTCGCATGATCCCGTTCTCCTCGACGCTCGCCGCAAGGGCGGTGGACGATCTTGATCTAACAATTCATTGGATTTCGCGCAACGTCTCCGGGCAGGTTGTGCACTTTTGCAGCACCGGCCGGTTTGACAGCGCGGGTTCCATCTCCCATTTTCCAGCCCCAACAAGCGGGGCGGCCGCATCGACGGCCGGCTCGAGAGGTTAGGGCAACCGGATTAAACGCCCGTTAACCGTCCACAGCAGGGGTTCATGAACGTCGTCATCGTGGAATCGGCGGCCAAGGCCAAGGCCATCAACAAGTACCTGGGCTCCGGGTACAAGGTGATCGCCTCCTACGGGCACGTGCGCGATCTGCCTTCGAAGGACGGCTCGGTCGAGCCCGACAAGGACTTCGACATGCATTGGGATGTCGATGGCCGGTCGGCGAAGGTGATGAAGGAGATCGCGGACGCGGTCAAAAAGGCCGACAAGCTGATCCTGGCGACCGACCCCGACCGGGAAGGCGAGGCAATCTCCTGGCATATTTTGCAGATTCTCGAGCAGCGGAAAGTGCTGAAAAAGGGCCTCCCGATCGAGCGGGTCGCCTTCAACGCGGTGACCAAGCAGGCGGTGCAGGCGGCACTCAAGGAGCCGCGCCAGATCGATGCGCCGCTGGTCTCGGCCTATCTGGCGCGCCGCGCGCTCGACTACCTCGTCGGCTTCACGCTCTCACCGGTGCTGTGGCGCAAGCTCCCCGGCGCGCGCTCGGCGGGCCGGGTGCAGTCGGTGGCGCTGCGGCTCGTCTGCGACCGCGAGGCCGAGATCGAGGCATTCAGAACTCAGGAATACTGGACGATCGAGGCACTGCTGGCGACCGGAGCGGGCGATGAGGTCCGCGCCCGGCTGACAGCGATCGCCGGCACGCAGGTCAAGAAGCTCGACATCAAGGATGCCGCCTCCGCCAACGCGATCAAGACAGCGATCGAGGGCGGCCGGTTTGCTGTCACATCGGTCGACAAGAAGGCGGTCAGGCGCAATCCGGCCGCCCCATTCACGACGTCGACGCTGCAGCAGGAGGCCTCCCGCAAGCTCGGGTTCTCCGCCAAGCAGACAATGCAGGTCGCGCAGCGGCTCTACGAGGGCGTCGATCTCGGGGGCGAGACGGTCGGCCTTATCACCTACATGCGGACCGACGGCGTGCAGATCGTGCCGGAGGCGGTCGCGCAGATCCGGCGCCTCGTCGAGGACGAATACTCCAGGCGCTACCTGCCGCCGTTCATCCGCGAGTACAAGACCAAGGCGAAGAACGCTCAAGAAGCGCACGAGGCGATCCGCCCGACCGAGCCGGCGCGGCGCCCGAGGGACGTTGCGCGCTACCTGGAAAGGGATCAGGCCGCGCTCTACGAGCTCGTCTGGAAGCGATCGATCGCAAGCCAGATGGCGTCGGCCGAGCTCGAGCAGACGACAGCCGAGATCGAGGTCAAGGGCCGCGACGGCAAGACCTACGGGCTCCGCGCCACCGGCTCGATCGTGCTGTTCGACGGCTTCCTCAAGCTTTACGAGGAAGGCCGCGACACGGATGACGATGACGAGAGTGCGCGCCGGCTGCCGCCGCTCGCCGCGGGCGACCACCTCGCGGAGAAGGCGATCGAGGCCAAGCAGCACTTCACCGAGCCGCCGCCGCGCTACACGGAGGCGACGCTCGTCAAGCGGATGGAGGAGCTCGGCATCGGACGGCCTTCGACCTATGCCTCGACGCTCGCCGTGCTGCGCGACCGCGAATACGTGCGCATCGACCGGAAGCGGCTGATTCCGGAAGACAAGGGGCGGCTCGTTACCGGATTTCTCGAGGCCTTCTTCCGCCGTTACGTCGAGTTCGACTTCACCGCTGACCTCGAGGAGAAGCTCGACCTCATCTCCGACGGCAAGCTCGCCTGGAAGGACGTGCTGAAAGACTTCTGGCGCGATTTCACGGCCGCCGTCGAGGAGATCAAGGACCTGCGGGTCGGCGACGTGCTCGAAGCTCTCAACGAGCTGCTCGGGCCACACATCTTCCCGGCGAAGGAGGACGGCTCCGACCCTCGCGCGTGCCCCTCCTGCGGCGCGGGGCGTCTGAGCCTCAAGACCGGCAAGTTCGGGGCCTTCATCGGCTGCTCGAACTACCCTGAGTGCCGCTACACGCGGCAGTTCTCGGACGCCGGCAACGGCAACGGTGAGGTCACGCCGCCCGAGGGCAAGCTTCTGGGCGAGGACCCGGAGACCGGGCTGCCGGTGACGCTCAGGACCGGCCGGTTCGGTCCCTACCTGCAGCTCGGGGAGGGGAGCGAGGACGAGAAGCCGAAGCGCGCCTCGGTGCCGAAGGGCATCGACGCGGTAACAATCGATCTGGAACGCGCGCTGAAGCTGCTCGGGCTGCCGCGCGAGATCGGCACGCACCCGGAGACCGGCAAGCCGATCACCGCCGGCATCGGCCGCTACGGGCCGTTCGTGCTGCACGACGGCACCTACGCCAATCTCGAGAGCCTCGAGGACGTCTTCACGGTCGGCATCAACCGCGCCGTGTCGATCCTTGCTGAGAAGGCGGCGGGCGGGGGAAAAAGCCGGTTCCAGCGTGCGAAGCCCACCGTGCTCAAGGACTTGGGCGAGCACCCGGACGGCGGCAAGATCGAAGTGCTCTCCGGCCGCTACGGCCCCTACGTCAGCCACAACAAGGTCAACGCCAACGTGCCGAAGGGCAAGGACCCGGCGGCGCTGACGGTTGGCGAGGCTGTGGAGCTGCTGAGCGCCCGACTAGAGCGTGGTGGCGGCAAACGGAAGCCAGCCAGAGCCAAGGCCGGTTCCAAGGTGCGCGAGACCGCGCCCAAGGAGGCCGAGGCGCAGAAGGCGCCGGCGAAAGGGCGCAAGGCGAAGTCCGCGAACGGCAAGGCCGCGGCGGGCTAGCGATCAGGATACCAGAGGATCGGCAAGGGGTGGCCCGCCAACCGAGAGACCCGAAACGCAAGTCGACAGGCGGGCTGCCGAGCAAGGACGAGCTCATTCGCTTCATCCAGGGCTCGACCGAGAAGGTCGGCAAGCGCGAGATCGCCCGCGCCTTCAACATCAAGGGCAATGATCGCGTCCACCTCAAACGGATGCTGGCGGAGCTGGCGGAGGAAGGCCGGCTTGCCGGCAACCGCAAGGCCTTCCGCAGGAAGGGTGGTCTGCCGCCGGTCGCCGTGCTCGAGATCGTGGCGCGCGATGACGACGGCGAGCTCATCGCCGAGCCTGTCACCTGGTCCGACGAGGAAGGCCTCCGGCCACGAGCGCGCATCACCTTCCGCGACCGCCAGCACAGCATAAGCCCGTCCGACCTCGGCATCGGCGACCGGGTGCTTGCGCGGATCACCCGCGAAGAGGAGGAGGGCGAGGACGGCGCGCCCGCCACTACGGCCGAGCCGATCAAGAAGCTGCCGCGCGAGAAACGGCGGCTGATCGGCATCTTCCGCAGGAATGCGCGCGGTGGCGGGCGCGTGCAGCCGGTCGACCGCAAGGAGCTCAGGGAGTGGCCGGTCGAGGCAGGCGCGGAGGGCAGCGCGCGGGAGGGCGATCTCGTCCGCTTCGACATCCAGACGCGCGGGCGCTTCGCGGTACCGCAAGCGCGGATCATCGAAAGCCTCGGCAATCCCGACGACCAGCGCCGGATCAGCCTGATCGCGGTGCATGCCCACGGGCTGCCCGATCAATTCCCCGACGGCGTGCTGGAGGATGCGGAAGCACTGGCGCCCGCAAAGGCCGCCAACCGAACCGACCTGCGCCGACTGCCGCTCCTCACCATCGATCCGGTCGATGCGCGCGACCATGACGATGCGGTGCATGCCGAGGCGGACGGCGATCCCGGCAACGACGGCGGCTTCATCGTGACGGTCGCGATCGCGGACGTTGCCGAGTACGTGCGCCCAGGTACGCGGCTCGACCGCGAGGCCCAGCTTCGCGGCAACTCGGTCTACTTCCCGGACCGGGTGGTGCCGATGCTGCCTGAGCGGCTTTCCAACGATCTCTGCTCGCTGCGCGAGGGCGAGGAGCGGCCGTGCCTTGCCGTGCGCATGGTGTTCGACCGGCGCGGGACCAAGAAGCGGCACACCTTCCTGCGCGCGATGATGCGCTCGGCGGCCAAGCTCAGCTACCAGGAGGCCCAGGCGGCGATCGACGGCAAGCCGTCGGAGAAGTGCGTACCGCTGATGGAGAAGGCGCTAGTGCCGCTGTGGCGCGCCTACGCGGCGCTGGCGGCGGCCCGCGAGAAGCGCGCGCCGCTCGACCTCGATCTCCCCGAGAGGAGGATCCTGCTCGACGAGGAAGGCCGTGTTGCCCGCGTGGTGACGCCCGAACGGCTCGACGCCCACCGCCTGATCGAGGAGTTCATGATCCAGGCGAACGTGGCGGCGGCGGAAGCGCTCGAGGCGAAGCGCGCGCCGGTCGTCTACCGCGTCCACGAGCCGCCGTCGAAGGAGAAGCTCACGGCGGTCCGTGACTTCCTCGCCTCGCTCGGCTTGAAGCTCCCCGACTCCTCTTCGCTCCGGCCGGTGCACTTCAACCGTGTGCTCGCTGCCGCCAAGTCCATGCCAGTCGCCGATCTCGTCAACGAAGTCGTGCTCAGGTCGCAGGCGCAGGCCGAGTACGCAACGCTGAACGGAGGGCACTTCGGGCTAAATCTTGCCCGCTATGCGCACTTCACCTCGCCGATCCGCCGGTACGCCGATCTCGCGGTGCACCGCTCGCTGGTCAAGGCTCTCGGGTTCGGCGCGGGCGGGCTCGAGGCGGAGGAGGTGGTGCGGCTCGCCGGCGTGGCGAAGGCGATCTCGGAAGCGGAACGCCGCGGCATGGCAGCGGAGCGGGAGACGGCCGACCGGCTGATCGCCGCGCACCTCGCCGACCGGGTCGGGGCCGAGTTCGACGCGCGCGTCTCCGGCGTCACGCGGTCCGGCCTGTTCGTTCGCCTCAGGGAGACCGGCGCCGACGGCTTCGTTCCGGCCTCCTCGATCGGCGGCGACTTCTACGTCCACGTCGAGGAGAGCCATGCGCTCGTCGGCCGCCGCACGGGCGTGAGCTTCCAGCTCGGCGATCCGGTGCTGGTGCGGCTCATCGAGGCGATCCCTTCGGCTGGCGCACTCAGGTTCGAGATGCTGTCCGAAGGCCGCCGCGGGAGGCCGGCGACGCTCGCCAAGGGATGGCGCGGGCGCACGCCCGGGCGGCGGGGCGGTAGGCCGCGCAGGCATTGAAGCCACAACGTGCGGCATACCGGCGGCCGACGCTTGACGGCAGCCTGCCGCCACGGCTAACGCGGCTCGACGAGTGGCTGTCGGGGTTGGGGCACATGAGCGCGAGCGAGAGCGACGCCGTTGAGACGAAGCCGCAACGGCTGCGCCCGCGCGATGCAGCGACACTGATCATCGTCGACCGCTCGGGGCGCGAGCCGCGTCTGCTGATGGGCCGGCGGCGGATGGACCAGGTGTTCATGCCGGGCAAGTACGTGTTCCCCGGCGGCCGCGTCGACAAGACCGACCGAGGCATGGCGAGCGCGGACGAGCTCGGCCCATACGATCAGGCCAGCCTGCTGATGGAGATGAAGGGCACCGCCAGTCCAGTCCGGGCACGCGCCATCGCGCTCGCCGCGATCCGCGAGACCTACGAGGAGGCGGGACTGCTGATCGCGGCGCCCGGCAGGATGTCGGCAAGAGCCGTCGGAGGCACCTGGGGCGGCTTTGCCGCCCACGGCCTGCTGCCGAGGCTCAGTGCGCTGTCGTTCTTCGCGCGGGCGATCACGCCGCCCGGCCGGCCGCGGCGGTTCGATACGCGCTTCTTCTGGACCGATGCCGCCTCGATCGCGCGAAAGGTCGAGCCGTGCGATGAGGAGCTTTCGGGCTTCGACTGGTTCACGCCCGACGAGATCCGGGCGCTCGACCTGCCGGCGATCACGCGCGTCATCATCGAGGACCTGTCGGACCGGCTGACGGCGGGTGCAACCGCGGACGCGCCCGTGCCGTTCTATCACCAGCGGGCAGGCAGCTTCAGACGCGAGTTGCTGACGCCTTCGGGACCTTGACAGGCACGATCGCAGGAGTAAGTTGCAGACACTTATCTCAACCCTCAGCGAAGCACGAATTCATAGGACGTCTCGGCAATGGCCAAGCCGGTCACCCAGAAAATCAAGCTGCTGTCGAGCGCCAACACGGGCTTCTTCTACGTCACGAAGAAGAACCCCCGGAACAGCACCGAGAAGCTCTCTTTCCGCAAGTACGATCCAGTCGCCCGCAAGCACGTCGTATTCAAAGAAGCCAAGATCAAGTAAGCGGTCGCCGCGGTCCACGCGACGCGCCGTTATCCGTCTGTCCAGTTCAACAGGTCTGAGAGGTTCGGCGGGGTTTCATCTCAGGATGAACACCCTCGGCGAGGGGCGCGCAGTGTGTCTCGGCAGCGGGGTAATAAGTCCGAGTACACTACGTCCCCTCGCCTAGTGACCAGACGGCGCCAAAGAGGGCGTTGGCACTCCGCCTGGTGTCCGATCGACCACTGCGGCGCTGAGGAGGCCATCATCAGCGCCGGGTCGATCATGTGCCCGTGTCTCAGGAGATGCGGCGGACCTGATCCACTGCGGCACTCGTGTTGCCTGGTGACGCAATGTCCGCGCCCCGAGACGGGTCGCTGGCGTCGATCAGGCAATTCGCGAAACTTTCCCCACGCACCTTCGGTTCAATCTGACAGATAGACCATGTTCTTGCAAGGACCCGCCGGTTCAGATCGTTACCGCGCCAAGGGGGATAATTCAGACCTGAGAATAAGGCGCGTGTGGGCCGCAATTGCGGCTTTCTGGCGGGTCTTGGAAATAAATGTCGGGCGGCTCAGGCGGCCAGCGCTACGACCCGATTGCGGCCCTCGCGCTTGGCCGCATAGAGGGCGTTGTCGGCGCGCTTGAAGATCGTCTCGGGCGTCTCCTTGGCGCTCTCGAGCGTGGCGAGCCCAACGCTGGCGGTGACCGGGATGTCGGCGCCGGCGACGTTGAATGCGTCGCCGGCAATGCAGGCGCGCAGGCGCTCGCCCACCTGGCAGGCGTGGCGCAGCTCGGTGCCGGGCATGACGATCACGAACTCCTCGCCGCCGTAGCGGCAGGCAAGGTCCAGGCTGCGCGTATAGCGGCGGAAGCGGCAGGCGAACTCCTTGAGCACCTGATCGCCGGCATCGTGACCGTAGGTGTCGTTGATCCGCTTGAAGTGGTCGATGTCGGCGAGCAGGAGCGACAGCGGCCGCCCCGTCATCATCGCCTGCTGCAGCAGGGTGCTCAGGTGGCGCTCCAGATAGCGGCGGTTGTGCAGCCCGGTGAGCGCGTCGGTGACCGCCTGCTCGACGCTCTCCTCGAGCTGGCTGCGCAGCACATCCATATGCCGCTTGCGCTTGATCTGGGTCTTGACGCGCGCCAGCATCTCCAGGCGGTCGACGGGCCGGATCAGGTAGTCGTTGACGCCCAAGTCGAG
>JBIOVC010000086.1:0-7456 GCA_044867545.1 Hyphomicrobiaceae bacterium
GGCAGGCCAAGCACCAGACGGAGGCGACGCCGCAGCAGAAAGCGAGCTTCGAGAAGGCCAAGCCGCATCAGCATTGAGGCGGCGCCCTGCCCGGCGCGTCTGCCGATCGGCAGGCATGTGGCCGGCGGCGGTCCGGCCCTTATCCCCGTCACAACACTCGACGACACCATATCGAACAGGGCCCGGATACGCCGGAGACCCTGCCAGTCCTCTCCACCGGAGCTCACAGGTGCAAAAGTCCCACATCACCCAGATGAACAAGATTTCCAACGGGCTCACCGTCTGCGTGTTCTGCGGCTCGGGGCTCGGCACCAGGCCAGCGTTCGCGGACGATGCCAGCGCACTCGGCCAGCTGCTGGCGAAGGAGGATATCTCGCTCGTCTACGGCGGGGGCAGCGTCGGGCTGATGGGCGTCGTTGCGCAATCCTGTCTGGAGCGCGGCGGACGAGTGACGGGGGTCATCCCGGACTTCCTGCGCGCGCTGGAGCGGCCGGTTCTCAATCTGACCGAGCTGGTCATCACCGAGGACATGCACGGCCGCAAGATGAACATGTGGCGGCGGGCGGACGGGTTCATCGTGCTGCCGGGTGGCGTCGGCACGCTCGAGGAGCTACTCGAGCAGCTTACCTGGGAGCAGCTCGGCCAGCACGACAAGCCGATCATCCTGCTCAATACGGAGAACTACTGGAGGCCGCTCGAGGCTGTGTTCCGGCAAATGCGCACTACCGGCTTCCTGCGCGAGAACCTCGATATCCGCTACCACGTCGCGCCGACGCCGGCGGACGCGGTGTCGTTCTTCAAGGCGCACGCCAGTACGCGGCCCCTGCCTGCGGAGCCGGTCCCGCCAGCGATGTGAGGGGCGCCGCTTCGTTGCGCCGCAGCCGTCGAAGTCCGCAATCCACAATCAATGCGCGCCGCCGTCTTGATGCCTGAGGCATCACTGTGCAAGTATCACACTTGCATTCTCACTTAATTGCGGGCCTTCCCTGCTCACCTCTGCACAGCTGCGCGCCGCGCGCGCTCTTCTTGGCATCGACCAGAAGACGCTTGCCGACTTGGCCGGCGTGTCGCTGCCCACCATCCAGCGCATGGAGGCGAGCGGCGGCAACGTGCGGGGCGTGGTCGATACGCTGGTCAAGGTGGTCGAGGCGCTCGACCGTGCTGGCGTCGAGCTGATCGGCGATGGGATGGCGAGCGGCGCCGGAGGGCGCGGCGTCCGCCTGAAGCGCCGAGAGAAGAGGCAGGCGCGATGAGCGGCATCGGGCTCTATCTTCCGGCGCTCGGGACCGCACTGGCGATCTACGCCGCCACGGCAGTGGCAGCCGCATTTCTTCACCGGCGCTCGCTCGCGTTCGTCTATCCGCTCTGCGTGCTCGCCTCGCTCATCGCCGGGGTGACGCACCTTGCCGCTCTCCTCGGCGCTGCCGATGCGCGCGCCGTGCTGCCGCTCGGCCTGCCCACCGTCGGGCTGCGCTTTCGCCTCGATGCGCTGAGCGCCTTCTTCGGGCTGGTCGTCAACTGCGGCATCCTCACGGCGAGCGTCTACGGGGTCGGCCTCAATCAGAAGTCCGAGCTCAGCGGCCGGGTCGAGCCGTTCTTTCCGGTGTTCGCGGCAGCCATGAACCTCGTGCTGCTCGCCGACGACGCCTTCGCATTCCTGTTCTCGTGGGAGCTGATGTCGCTCGCCTCCTGGGCGCTGGTGCTCGTGCATCACGAGGACCCGGAATCGCGCAAGGCCGGCCACGTCTACCTGGTCATGGCGGTGATCGGCACGATGTCTCTGCTGTTCGCGTTCGGCGGCATGGCGGGGGCGGCGGGCGGCTATGCGTTCGACACCATCCGTGCCGCCGCGCCCGGACCGGTCGTGACGGTGCTCGTGCTCGCGGCAGCGCTCGTCGGCGCGGGCTCGAAAGCCGGCATCGTGCCGCTTCACGCGTGGCTCCCGCTCGCCCATCCGGCGGCGCCAAGCCACGTCTCCGCGCTGATGAGCGGCGTGATGACCAAGGTCGCGATCTACGGCTTCGTGCGGATCGTGTTCGACCTGATCGGCGAGCCGGCGTGGTGGGCCGGCCTGATCGTGTTGGTGATCGGCGGTACGACGGCCGTGCTCGGCGTGCTCTATGCGCTGATGGAGCACGACCTCAAACGTCTGCTCGCCTATCACACAGTCGAGAACATCGGCATCATATACATCGGCCTCGGTCTGGCGATGGCTTTCCAGGCCAACGGCATGATCTGGGCGGCAGCTCTGGCGCTCACTGCCGCGCTGTTCCACGTGTTCAATCACTCCGTGTTCAAGAGCCTGCTGTTCCTCGGGGCAGGCGCCGTGCTCCGAGTGACGGGCGAGCGAGACATGGAGCATCTGGGCGGCCTCATCGGCCGCATGCCGTATACGGCCTTCGCATTCCTGACGGGGTGCGTTGCGATCTCCGCGCTGCCGCCGCTCAACGGCTTCGTCTCCGAGTGGCTGACGTTCCAGGCGATCCTCCAGAGCCCGCAGCTCCCCCAGTGGGGCTTGAAGATCGCGGTGCCCGCCGTCGGCGCGCTGCTGGCGCTGTCGGCGGCGCTCGCTGCCGCCTGCTTCGTCAAGGCCTTCGGCATCACGTTTCTCGGGCGGCCGCGGACGCCGGCGGCCGTCAATGCCACTGAAACCGACCACTATGCATTGGCCTCGATGTTCATGCTTGCAGCGCTCTGCCTGCTGGCCGGCATTCTGCCGGGCCTGGTGATCGATGCGCTTGCTCCCGTCACGGAGCTGCTGGTGCGGGCGCGCATGCCGGTGCAGTCGAACGTGCCGTGGCTGTCGATCGTGCCGATCGCGGAGAGCCGCAGCTCCTACAACGGCCTGCTCGTATTTCTGTTCATCGCCGCCTCGGCATCGCTTGCGGCGTGGTTCATCCACCGCTTCGCCTCGCGGGTGGTGCGACGCGGGCCGGCATGGGACTGCGGTTTCCCGGAGCCCAGTCCGCTCACCCAGTACTCCGCCGGCAGCTTTGCCCAGCCGATCCGCCGCGTCTTCGGCACCGCCGTGTTCCGGGCCCGCGAGCACGTCGAGATGCCGCCGCCCGGCGATCCGCGGCCGGCGCGCATCGAGGTCACCTTGCGTGACCTCGTCTGGGATTGGCTCTACCTCGCCCCCGCCGGCGCCGTCTGGTCGGCGGCGACGCAGCTCAACCACCTCCAGTTCCTGACCATCCGCCGCTATCTGGGCCTCGTCTTCATGGCCCTCATCACCCTGCTGCTGCTGATTGCCGTATGAACGTGATTGCAGATCTCGCCGTCCAGGGCGCACAGATGGGCCTGGTGCTGCTGCTCGCACCGTTCCTCACCGGGCTCGTGCGCAAGGTCAAAGCGCGTCTGCTGCGCCGTCAGGGCGCCTCGGTCTTCCAGCCCTACCGGGATCTCGTCCGCCTGCTGCGCAAGGAGGCCGTGCTCGCGGAGAACGCCTCCTGGCTGTTCCGCGTCTCGCCCTACATGGTGTTTGCCGCCACCTGGGTCGCGGCGGCGCTGGTCCCCACCTTCGCCACCGGGCTTATGTTCAGTTGGACGGCGGATCTCATCGCCATCATCGCGCTCTTGGGCAGCGCACGCTTCTTTCTGGCGCTGGCCGGCATGGACGTTGGCACCAGCTTCGGCGGCATCGGCTCGAGCCGCGAGGTGATGATCGCATCGCTGGCGGAGCCCGCCATGCTGCTGATCGTCTTCACGCTGGCGCTCGTGGCCGGCTCCACCCAGTTGTCGACGGTGGCCGCATTCATGACCTCGCCGGAGGTGGGCCTGCGCGTGTCGCTCGCGCTTGCCCTGATCGGGCTCGTCATCGTTGCGATCGCCGAGAACGCCCGCATTCCGGTCGACAATCCGGCCACGCACCTCGAGCTCACCATGGTGCACGAGGCGATGGTGCTCGAATACTCCGGCCGGCATCTCGCCATGATGGAGTTCGCCGCTTCGCTGAAGCTGCTGCTCTACGTCTCGCTGATCGGCTGCGTCTTCACGCCCTGGGGGCTGGTCGGATCGGAAGCCGACAGCCGGGCCCTGGTGATCGCCGCCGCGGCCTACCTCGCCAAGCTCGCGGTCGGCGGAGTCCTGCTCGGCGTGTTCGAGGTGTCGATCGCAAAGATGCGCGTGTTCCGCGTTCCGGAGTTCCTCGGCGCCGCGCTCATGCTCGGCCTGCTCGGCACGCTTCTGCTGTTCGTCTCCCGGAGCCTATAGAATGAGCAACGGCCTCGTCCTCGACATCGCACACATGCTGGCCGGCCTGCTGGTGCTGGTGAGCTTTCTCATGCTCTACCAGGACCGCCTCTATGCGCTGCTGAACTTCTTCACCATCCACGCCTTCGTGCTGTCGCTGTCGGTCGCCTGGCAGGCCTGGATCCAGGACGCACCGCACCTCTACGTGACGGCCCTAATCGCGCTCGTGTTCAAGGCGATCGTCATTCCTATCGCGCTCCACCGCATCATCCAGCAGCTCGGCATCCACCGGGAGATCGAGACGGTGGTCGGCATCGGCACGACCATGCTCGCCGGCATTGGACTGGTGGCGCTTTCGGTCGTGGTCATCCTGCGGGTGACGACCGAGGTCAATCCGCTGGCGCGCCAGGACCTCGCCTTCGCGCTCTCGGTGGTGCTGCTCAGCCTGCTGCTGATGGTGACCAGGCGCAACGCGGTGAGCCAGGTCATCGGCTTCGTCTCGCTGGAGAACGGACTGGTGCTCGCCGCCACCGGCGCCAAGGGCATGCCGCTGGTGGTCGAGATCAGCGTCGCGTTCTCGATCGTGATCGCGTTCATCGTCATCGGCATCTTCCTGTTCCGCATCCGCGAGCGTTTCGACACGGTCGATCTGGAGGCGCTCGAGCGGGTGCGGGGGGAGCTCTAGATGACCTGGCCGGTGCTCGCCGTCTTCATCGTTCCCTATGCGTCGGCGGTGCTGCTGGCGATGGTGCCCGGCTACCGCACGACCGCGGCCGGCAACGTGCTCGCCTCGCTGGCGACGTTCGCCATCGGCCTGTCGCTGTTGTTCCAGCCGCGCTTGGTCGACGAGTATTTCATCGTCGACGAGGTCAACATCCTGTTCATCGCGCTCAACACATTGGTCGGCTTCACGACCAGCGTGTTCAGCGCGAGCTACATCGGCCACGAGATCGAGACGGGCAAGCTCACGCCGGCGTCCGTCAGGTTCTATCATGCGATGTTCCAGGGGATGATGGGCTCGATGAACCTGGCCCTCGTCGCCAACAACATCGCGCTGCTCTGGGTCGGGCTCGAGCTTGCGACGCTGATCACGGTAGTGATGGTCGGCATCTACCGGACGCCGCCGGCGATCGAGGCCGCGTGGAAGTATTTCATCCTCGGCAGCGTCGGCATCTCGCTCGCCTTCTTCGGTACGATCCTTACCTACCTCGCCGGCCAGGCGACACTCGGTGAGGGGCTGCCGGCGATGACGTGGAGCTTGCTGCACGCCGCGGCGGCGCGGCTCGACCCGGCACTGCTCGACCTCGCCTTCATCTTCCTGCTGGTCGGCTACGGCACCAAGGTTGGCCTCGCGCCGCTGCACGCGTGGCTGCCCGATGCGCACGCGGAAGGTCCGACGCCGATCTCGGCAGTGCTTTCCGGGCTTCTGCTCAACGTGGCGCTCTATGCGCTCTTGCGCTTCAAGATGCTGATCGCGGCGCATCCGGGCACGATCGAGCCCGGCCCGATCATGATCGTGATGGGCCTCGTCTCGCTGATCTTCGCAGCGTTCATGCTGTACCGGCGGCGCGACATCAAGCGGCTGTTTGCCTACTCCTCGATCGAGCACATGGGGCTCATCACCTTTGCGTTCGGCATGGGTGGCCCGCTCGCAAATTTCGCCGGGCTGCTGCACATGGCGATGCACAGCCTCACCAAGTCGGCGATCTTCTTCGCGGTCGGACATGTCGCACAGGCGAAGGGGACGCAGAACATCGCCGACATCCGAGGCTTGAGCGTCACGCATCCGGGTCTCGCCGTGGGCTTGGGCGCGGGCGTGGTCGCGATCTCCGGCCTGCCGCCGTTCGGCGTGTTCATGAGCGAGTTCCTGATCCTGACGACGACGTTCGCGCGCGAGCCATGGCTGGCACTGCTGGTCGCCAGCGGGCTGGTGATCGGGTTCGGGGCGGCGCTGCTCAGGATGCAGGATGTGCTGTTCGGCGCGCCGAACGAGCCGGCGCTCAAGGTAAGCGCCTCGCCGGTGCCGCTCGCCGCTCACCTTTCGCTTGTGCTGATCGCCGGGCTCTATCTGCCGCCGGGCCTGATCGGCTGGCTTCAACGCGCTGCGGAGCTGCTCGGATGAGCGAGACGCCGGCGATCGCGCTTGCCGATCTTCTCGTGCGGACCCGCGCGGACGCGGACGGCTTCGTCCGGCTGACGGTGAATGAAGCGAAGTGGAGCGGGCTCGCCAGCGGCTGCGCGGCGCGCCGGCACGAGCTGTCTGCGCTTTGGTTCGATAACGGCGCCATCCGCATGGCGCTGATCGACCCGGGGGCGCAGGCGCGCGCGATCGTGGCTCTTGATGCGCGCAAAGGCTCCTATCCATCGGTCGGCCGCCATCATCCGCCGGCGATCCGTCTCGAGCGGGCGATGCGCGACCTCTACGGCGTCGAGCCGGTGGGCCTTCCCGACAATCGGCCCTGGCTCGATCACGGTGTATGGCCGGTGCGGCCGGACGGCCGGCCGCCGAGAAGCAAGCAACCCTACGCCTTCCTGCCCGTCGAGGGCGAAAGCCTGCACCAGATCCCGGTCGGTCCGGTTCACGCCGGCATCATCGAGCCCGGACACTTCCGCTTCACGGCCAACGGCGAGACGGTCGTGCGACTCGAGGAGCGGCTCGGATACGTGCACAAGGGCGTCGAGGCGCTGGCGGCGGGGGCCGACATCCGCCGCGCCGGGCAGCTCGCGGGACGAATCTCGGGCGACAGCACGGTCGCCTACCAGTACGCATTCGCTTGTGCCGTCGAAGCGGCGCTCGGCTGGCGGCCGGCGGAGCGCGCGGTGATCCTGCGCGGGATCATGGCCGAGCTCGAGCGCCTCTCGCATCATGTCAACGACGTCGGCGCGATCTGCAACGACGCGAGCGTGGTGGCACTGCATGCGCGGTGCTTATTGATCCGCGAGGACATCCTGCGGACGGTGGGGCAGTGCTTCGGTCACCGCATGATGATGGACCGCGTCGTGCCGGGCGGCGTCGCGGCGGACCTCTCGACCGAAGGGGTTGCCGCCATCCGCAATCTGCTCAGACGCTGCGAGGCGGGTCTCAATGAGGTTGCGGACATCTACGACGAGATGCCCTCGCTGCAGGACCGGACGGTGAGCACCGGACGGGTGAGCCAAGAGCTCGTCTGGCAGTTCGCGGCCGGCGGCTACGTCGGCAGGGCGAGCGGGCGCGCGTTCGATGCGCGGGCCGTGTTCCCTTACGCGCCCTATGACAGGCTGGTCT
>JBIOVC010000087.1:0-2378 GCA_044867545.1 Hyphomicrobiaceae bacterium
CGCCAATCATTCCTGCCTCTGCCGTGACCGGCCAGGGCGTTTCCGAGCTCACCGCTTGCCTCGATGAGGCGGCGGCGAGGACCTCGGCGCGGCCGAAATCCGGAGCCTTCCGTCTCGCCGTCGACCGCTCCTTCACGCTCGCGGGCCTCGGCACGACGGTGACGGGGACTGTCCTGTCCGGCTCCATATGCATCGATGACCATGTCGTCGTCAGCCCGTCGGGGCTCGAGGCGCGCGTGCGATCGATCAGCGCGCACAACAAGCCGGTCGAGCGTGGAGTGGCCGGACAACGGTGCGCCCTGGTGCTCAGCGGGCCTCAGATCAGCAAGGAGGCCGTGGGGCGCGGCGATGTGGTGCTCGATCCCGCTCTGCATGCACCGACCACGCGGATCGATGCCAGCCTGCGCGTGCTGCCTTCGGAGCCGCGCCCGATCGGCCAATGGTTTCCCGTGAAGGTCCATCACGCCGCCGCGGAGGTGCCGGGCCGAGTGGTCGTGCTCCGCGACGCGCCGATCGCTCCGGGCGGGAGCGAGTACGTTCAGCTGGTGCTCGAACGGCCGTTGGCGGCCGCATGCGGTGACCGCTTCGTCATCCGCGACACGACCTCGAGCCGTACGGTCGGCGGCGGAACGTTCATCGATCTTCGCGCGCCCGAGCGGCGGCGGCGCACGCCGGAGCGGCGTGCCGACATCGACGCGCTGGCCATGCCGGACGCCGAGGCCGCATTGTCGGCCATCCTTTCAGGTCCGGGGCGCTCGATCGTTTCCGACGCTTTCTTCCGGGACCGGGCGGTCGGGCGCGAGGAGGCGGCGCGGATCGAACGCGACCTTGATCTCGTCACTCTGCAGAAGGGATCGGCGTGGCTTGCCATGCTGCCGGCCACCTGGGAGCGGCTGAGGTCGCGGATCGGGCAGGCGCTCGATGCGGCTCATGCCGAGCGGCCCGACCTGCCCGGCGTCGGTCTGGAGGAGCTGCGCAAGGGCGACAAGCCCGCCTTGCCGGCGCCCACCTTCATGGCAGTGGTGAGGAAGCTCGCCGAGGCCGGCGAGGTTACACTCGATCGCACGTGGGTGCGCCGCCCGGGGCATCAGGTGCGGTTCTCTCAAGAGGAAGAGAGGATCTGGGCGCTGATCCGGCCGCGCCTCGCGGGCGAGCCGTACCGGCCGCCTCGCGTTCGCGATATCGCGAGGGCGATGAACGTCGACGAAGGCTTCGTCCGTCGTCTGATGCGGATGGCGGTCCGCCGCGGCGACGTCGAGGAGGTGGCGCACGACCACTTCTTCCTGCGGTCCATCGTGCAAGAGATGGCTGAGATCGCCATCGACGTCGCGGCGCGGGCTCCCGCCGGCAAGTTCACGGCGGCCGAGTTCCGGGACCGCCTCGACAACGGTCGCAAGGTCGCGATACAGATTCTCGAGTTCTTCGACCGGCACGGCTTCACGATACGGCGCCAGGATCAGCGCCGCATCAACCCAGCGCGCGTCGAGTTCTTTGCGCCGAAACTGGCGCAACAGCAGAACGGAGGAGTCCCGCTCCCGGTGGGGCGACCGGACTTCAAATCCGGGTGGGGCCGTCAGACGGTCTCAGGTGGGTTCGACTCCCATCCTCCTCCGCCATCCACTTCCGAGGCATCGCGATGAACCTGGTCCCGACGGAGCTGATCGCCGAGCTCGAGGCTGCGGCCGTGGCCGCGCAGCAGGAGGAGGACGCCGCGCGCAAGAGAATGATGGAGGAAGTCGCGCGGCTGGAGCGCCGCCGTGCCTTCGCGTTCCGGCGAATGCATCTGGTGCGCCTTCTGGTCGGCGCGGCTGCCAATGCCGAGACGGAGGAGACCTCCGCCGGAGCCCAGCGAGCAGCCGTGCGGCGCGATCTTGGCTGGGGCGGCGAGGGCGACTTCCACCGGGCCGTCCTCGATCGGCTGCAGCCGGTCGGACAACGCGTCTGGCAGTTTGCGCGGGGACTTGAGAATGCTGCGCCGGCTGCGGTCCGCACCGAGCTCGAAGCATTCGAGACCTGGTACGAGGTTGCGTACGGCAGCTCGTTCTATGCGTTGTTCGATCAGCAGATCGCCGAGGTGGCCCTTGTCGAGCCCTGAACCTACCGAGTTCGACGAGTGGCTGGTCGGCATGGTGCGCCAGCATGGCGAATTCACGGTGCTCGTCATCCTGGCCGAGATCGGTGAGCGCAGCGTATCGCCGCTCTGCTCCACGTACCTGCACGTGATCGGTGACGAGACCGATTGGGATGAGATCAGGATGATGTTTGCGGGCTCGGGCCGGAGCTGGGACGGGGCGGCCTTCTTTCCGACAAAAGGCGAGAACGGAGGGCCCACCGACAACCCGACCGCCCGGCGGCGACTCGCCGAGCTCGAGGCCCGG
>JBIOVC010000088.1:0-2730 GCA_044867545.1 Hyphomicrobiaceae bacterium
CGACCGTCGCCTATAGCAACGATCTCTACGCGGGTCGCCGAGAAAGCCTCGGCGCCGCCGCAACGGACGCCGCGATCAACAGCCTATCGTCAGCGCTCGACGAAGAGCCTGTCGCTCGCTGGCTGCTCGCGTTCCTCAGCCGGCGTCAGGCATCCGCAGCGGCCTGATGCCGCGCCAGCGCGGCGGCAGTTAGCTCGCTCAGGCGGACGCGCTGCCTGCCCTCGCCATCGAAGTTGGCGGGATCGAGCCACTTCAGATAGGCGGCCTTCAGCGCCGGCCACTCCTCGTCGATGATGGAGTACCAGGCCGTGTCGCGAGTGCGGCCCTTGTTGATGATCGCGCGGCGGAAGTGACCTTCGAACGTGAAGCCGAAGCGCGCTGCCGCCCGGCGCGAAGGCGCATTAAGCGCGTCGCACTTCCATTCGTAACGCCGGTAGCCGAGGTCGTCGAAGACGTAGCTGGCCAACAGGAAGTTGGCCTCGGTCGCGACGCGCGTGCCGGCGATCCGCGGTCCCCAGTAGATGCTGCCGATCTCGATCGAGCGGTGCTCCGGCACGATGTTCATCAGCGACTGCCGCCCTTCGCAGCGCCCGGTGGCCTTGTCGATGACCGCAAGCACCACCGTGGTGCTCGAGCCAGCAGCGGCGGCGATCCAGCGGTCGATGTCCTCCAGCGACGTCGGGACGGTATCGAACAGGTAGCGGAACCGGCGTGCGGCATCCGGAGGCGTCGAGGCGGCGAACAGGTCGTCTCGATGGCTCGGAGCGATCGGCTCCAGGCGACAATAGCTCCCCTCCAGCACACGCCGCTCGGGACGCGGCGCGAGCGATGCGTGTTGTAGCAGCGGCCCGATCGGGAGGCCGGTGTCGGCATCGATCTCTCGTGGAACCTGGGCGTCGTGGAGATTGTTCATGATTGGGACCAGATCGAGTGCAATGGCCGCCTGCCGTCGGCTTAATCATGCACACCGATCTTCTGAGGCAAGCCGATGTGCATCATCGGGCCATTGCACTATATCTCGGTCTCAGCTGCGTCCGTCCTGCGAAAGCGTCCGTTCCAGTGCCCCGCGCCAGTCAGCCGCGATCCGCGTCTAAGAGGAAGCTCGCGACCTATCGGGCGAAGCGCGACTTCAAGGCTACGGCGGAGCCGAGCGGCGAAGGCGCCATCCGATCGGCAGAGTATCCGCGGTTCGTCGTCCAGAAACATGACGCCACCCGCCTCCACTACGACCTGCGCCTGGAGGTCGACGGCGTGTTCAAGTCCTGGGCGGTGACGCGCGGGCCCTCGCTCGATCCCAAGGACAAGCGTCTCGCGGTCGAGGTCGAGGACCATCCGCTCGAGTACGGCGACTTCGAGGGCACCATCCCGAAGGGCCAGTACGGCGGCGGCACGGTCATGGTCTGGGATCGCGGCTTCTGGCTGCCGGAGGGCACCTCGTCGGCAGACGAGGCGCTGCGCGAGGGCGAGCTGAAGTTCACGCTCGCCGGCGAACGGCTCAAGGGAAGCTGGGTGCTGGTGCGCATGAAGCGCGACCGGGAGGGCGGCAGGCGCACCAACTGGCTGCTGATCAAGCACCGCGACGAGTTCGCGCGCGACGACGGCGCGAATGGCAGCGAAAGCGACCGCTCGGTCGCGTCCGGCCGCAGGATGGCCGAGATCGCGGCCGGCAAAGGCCGGGGACCGCGGCCGTTCATGCTGACCGAGCGCACGGCCGGTAATCCGCGGGCGATCTGGAACTCGCGGCCCGCCGGTCGCCCGCGCCCGGCGAACGATCCCCTCCCCATCCGCAGGGGCCCGAGGAGGGCGATGCCTCGGTTCGTCGCGCCGCAACTCAGCAAGACGGTCCGATACCCGCCCAACGGGCAGGAGTGGGTGCACGAGATCAAGCTCGACGGCTACCGCATGCAGCTTCGAGTCGAGCGCAACCGCGCAGCGCTCAACACGCGCACGGGTCTCGACTGGACCGGCCGCTTTCCGGAGATCGCGGCGGCTTCCCGGCCGCTCGCCAATGCAATGATCGACGGCGAGGCGGTGGCACTCGACCGGAACGGAATGACCGACTTCGGCGCGCTGCAGGATGCGCTGGCGGATGGACACACTGAGGCCGTCCTGTACTTCGCCTTCGATCTTCTGTTCGTCGAGGGCGAGGACTTGCGCGGGCTGCCGCTTGCCGACCGCAAGGCGCGGCTGCGCGAGCTGCTGGCCAAACTCCCGGCCAAGGCTCCGATCCGGTACGTCGAGCATATCGCGGGCGCGGGCGAGGCCGTGCTCGAATCCGCCCGTCGGCTCGGGCTTGAAGGCATCATCTCGAAGCGGCTCGATGCGCCCTACCGTTCCGGGCGGCACGACACCTGGACCAAGGCTAAATGCAGGCCCGGCCAGGAAGTGGTCATCTGCGGCTGGAGCGGCAGCCGGACCGTGCTGCGCTCCCTGATCGTCGGCGTCTATCGCGACGGTCGACTCGAGCACGCGGGGCGGGTCGGCACCGGATACAACGCCCGGACCTCCGCGGCTCTCCTGAAGCGGCTCAATCCGCTCGCTACCGACCGCAGCCCGTTCCACGGCCAAGACGCGCCGCGCAAGGAGCGGGATGTGACCTGGGTAAGGCCGGAACTCGTCGCCGAGATCGAGTTCGAGCGATGGACGGACGCCGGCATGGTGCGCGCGGCCGCGTTCAAGGGACTGCGCGAGGACAAGCCGGCGAAGGACGTGAAAATGGAGCCGCCGGCA
>JBIOVC010000089.1:0-3047 GCA_044867545.1 Hyphomicrobiaceae bacterium
TCCCACCTGCGCATGGTAATGACATATCTCGGCGCCTTCATTTTCGGCACACCCGAGGTCTTGGTAACTTTTGCTCAGAACAGGTTCCATGGGAAGACGCTGGAGCTGACGGACGAAGCGACACGCAATGTTGTGAGGCAGCAGCTGCACGCATTTTCAATGTTTATCAGACGTGTGGCGCCAAGAGTAGGCTCAGCATAGCAGATTCAGTATTGGGCGTTCACTCAGGTGACTAGTTGCCAGTCGTTCATCGCACAGGGGTTCTTTGGACTATTTGCGTCCTGAGGAAGATCGCACGCGCACTAGAATGGCGTTGACCGACAAAACGGTCCAGTGCAGTGGTCTGGCGCAAGGTTTTGAGCCAGTGTTTAACTCTACACTGCAGAGCGTCGCGAAATTCGTGAAGAGCGAGGTGGCGCGTAAGCGTCCTGTGACGGCTGCGGGTTTTTCTACTTGACCTGAGCGCAGGTGGTCAGGCCGCGGCGCGTGCTGCCGGGTCCTTGGCGACGTTCCACGGGAAGAGATCGGCGATCCGATTTATCGGGTGGTCGGCGATGCACCCGAGCATGCCCCGCAAATAGGCTTCGGGGTCGAGGCCGTTGAGCTTGGCGGTCTCGATGAGCGTGTAGGCTGCCGCGGCCCGCTCTCCGCCAGCGTCGGAGCCGGCGAACATATAATTCTTCCGGCCCAATGCCAGCGGCCGGATCGCGCGCTCGGCCGCGTTGTTGCTGATCTCCAGGCGCCCATCGTCGAGATAGAGTGTGAGGGCGCTCCAGCGCGAACGGGCATAGCGGATCGCTCCGGCCAATTCGCTCCGGCCGGATATCCTCGTCAACGCAGCATCGAAGAACGCCGCAAGATCGTGGATGACAGGGCGCGCCCTGATTTGGCGGATGCGCCGTCGCTCTTGCGCCGGGCGGCCCATGGCGGCGTGCTCGATGTCGAATAGCTGCCCGATCCGCTGCAACGCCTCGCCCGCGATCGGCGCGTTGGTTGCGATGTGGATGTCGTAGAACTTGCGGCGCACGTGTGCCCAGCAGGCGACCTCGGTCACCGTGGCCGGCTGCCCGCTGGCGCTCTTGTAGAGCGGGCCAAAGCCGGAATAGCCGTCGGCCTGCAGGAAGCCCCGGAACTTGGCCAGATGCGCGCGCGGATGCTCGCCCTTGCGATCCGGAGAATAGCGATAGACCACCGCCGCCGGCGCCGGCCCGCCATAAGGCCGCTCATCGCGCAGATACACCCACAATCGTCCGGTCTTGGTCTTGCCGGTGCCCGGCGCCAGAACCGGCACCGGCGTATCGTCGGCATGCAGCTTCTCGGCCGCCATGACGTGGTGCGCGATGGCCTCGATCAGCGGAGACACCAGCCAAGCCGCCTTGCCGACCCAATCGGCGAGCGTGGCGCGATCGAGCTCGACGCCTTCGCGCGCATAGATGCCGGACTGCCGATAGAGCGGAAGATGATCGCAGTATTTGCCGACCAGGACGTGCGCCAGAAGCCCTGCACTGGGCTGGCCGCGCTCGATCGGCAGCGACGGCATCGGCGTCTGCACCATGCTCTCGCAATCCCGGCAGGAGAACGCCGGGCGGACGTGGCGGATCACTTCGAAGTGGCCGGGGATGTAGTCGAGAACCTCGGTCACGTCCTCGCCCACCTTGCGCATCTCGCCGCCGCAGGCCGGGCACGTGCAACTCGGCTCATGCACGACTTCGCGGCGCGGCAGATGCGCAGGCAGAGGCTTGCGTCCGGACTTCTTGCGCTCGGTGGATGGCGATGACTCCCCGCTATCGGGAGCGGGTGCATCGAGCGTTGCGGCCACAACCGCCGTATCCGCTTCCAGCTCCTCCAGCATCAGCTCGAGTTGATCGATTGTCCGTTCGATCTTCTCCGATGATCGACCGAACTGCGCCCGCCTGAGCCGGGCAATCTGCAACTTGAGCTTCTCGATCTCCAGCGTCTTGGCCACCAGGCCTGCCTTGGCGGCCGAAAGCTCCGCTTCGCTCGCTGCACGCGCCTCTCGCTCGGTTGCCACGTCAGCAGCCTGGGTGGCAATGATCCCATGCAGCGTGTCGATGTCGTTGGGGAGATTTGCGAGATCGAATCGCATGCACGAATCGTAACAGCGACGCGCATTCCGATCACGTCCGCGACGCTTCCTGAGTCAAAGGGTCGCGCCTATCCGGCGGCTTGTGGCCGCCACGTGCGCACCGGCATCCGCCAATCGATGCCTTCCAGCAACATGCCGAGCTGCGCAGGCGTAAGCGCAGCCGTCCCGTCCGCCGGCGAGGGCCAGACAAAGCGACCCTTCTCTAACCGCTTCGCAAACAGGCACAGCCCCTGGCCGTCCCACCACAGCGCCTTGAGCAGGAATCCACGCCGTCCGCGGAACACAAAAATCTGCCCGCCAAACGGATCGTGCCGCAGCTTCTCCTGCACCAGCATGGCCAAGCCGTCGAAGCCCTTGCGCATGTCGGTGACGCCCGCCGCAAGCCACACGCGCGTGCCGGGCGGAGGCGTGATCATTGTCCCGCCAGTGCCGTCAATACGCGCCGCAACGCCTCGACCTCAACGTCGCGGCCGACACTGACCAAAACCCCGCCCGGAAGGTGGATGTCGATGTGACGCTGCTCGGCGCTCATCAGCGGCGGCACCGCCACCGCATCTGCAGCGATCCGGACCGGCACGAAGCCGCTCGCCTCGCCACAGCCCCCAATCGCCGCTGCCAGCAACTGCCGCCGCCAAGTAAAAAGCTGACTTGGAAAAATCCCGTGGGCACGCGCAACCTGTGAGGCCGTCCGATCGGGCCGTGCCGACTCCGCAACGATCCGCAACTTCTCGTCCCGGCTCCACCGCCGGCGGCGCTCAACGGATGTGATCACTTCGACCGTCGTCATCGTGCTATGCTTATTGTCACATTAGGCACAGCACTTCGCGCCATCTCAGCCGCGAAACAAGGCAGTCCCCAGATGACGCTTACACATCGACTAACAGTCGTCACTTATCCGTGGGCTTGGTCGTGTCGTGGCGTTCCATTCAACGCGTGTGGG
>JBIOVC010000090.1:0-3706 GCA_044867545.1 Hyphomicrobiaceae bacterium
GGCCGAGATGCGGCGCGTGGTGCGCCCCAGTGGCCGGGTTTCGGTGGTGACCTGGACCGAGCCGCAGAGCTATGAGCTCGCGGCCGAGCTGCGTGCGGCCATCCAGTCGATCTGGCCGGAGCAGCCCCCGGCCCCGCTTCCCGCCCAGCTACGCTACCGTGAGGAGAGCGACTTCCGGGCTCTGTTCAAGGCCGCGGGCCTCGCCGAGCCAGAGATCGCGAGGGCAACGGCGCGGCTCGAGGCCCCATCTGCCCGCTGGCTCTCCGAGCGTATCGGCTTTGCACCCGGCATGGCGGCCATGATGGCGGGTCTCGGCCACCACCGACCTGCAGTCGTGCAGCGGTTCGTCGAGAACCTTGAGACACGCTTGGGCACGGGTCCGATCAGCCTGTCCGGTGTGGCATTCATCGGCACTGCACGGACACCGTAACGTTTTTCCATCTATCGACGAAGACTCACACAGGCGTGAGCCGTTCGGGCGATATGTGTGGCGACCCGGCGGCGATCATTCCGTCGCGTGGCAAGCTGCCGTCCCACCGCTCGCTTGCCGGAACCGGGGAGCTACGATGCTCAAGCGATCAATCCTCGCATTCTTGTTCATGAGCGTGCTGGCCGCGGGGGCAGCGCGTGCGCAACAGGCTACCTTGGTGTTCACCGCCATCCCCGATGAGGATGAAACCCGCCTCGTCGAGCGGTTCACGCAATACGCCAAGTACTTCGAAGGCAAGCTCGGGGTTCCGGTCAAATACCTTCCGGTCAAGAGCTATCCCGCCGCCGTCACCGCCTTCATCAACAACCAGGTGCAGTTTGCCTGGTTCGGTGGCCTGACAGGGGTGCAGGCGCGCCTTGCCGTCCCCGGGTCACAAGCTCTCGCGCAGGGAGCCGAGGACCTGGAATTCAAGAGCTATATCATCGCCCACACATCGACCGGCCTGACACGCTCCAAGGACTTTCCAAGAGGCATCGAGGGCAAGACCTTCACGTTCGGAGCGCGGGCGTCCACCTCGGGTCGCCTCTTCCCCGAGCATTTCATTCGCCAGGCACTGGGTAAGGACCCCGAAAAGATCTTTTCGCGCGTCGGCTATTCGGGCGACCACAGCCGTACGATCCAGCTCGTTCAGTCCGGTGCCTACCAGGTCGGCGTGCTGAACCACCTGGTGTGGGACCAGGAGGTCAAGAGCGGCAAGGTCGATACGAAGGCCGTGTCGGTGATCTGGGAGACCCCGACCTATCCCGACTATCACTGGGTCGCGCGCGGCGACATCGACAAGACGTTCGGGGCAGGCTTTACCGGCCGGCTCCAAGCCGCGATCCTGGGCGTCGACGATCCGAAGCTGCTCGCCATCTTCGACCGCAAGAAGTTCATCCCCGCCAGGAACGACGACTACAAGGTGATCGAGGAGGTCGGCAAGCTGACAGGTCTCATCAACTAGCATGCAGACCCCCTCGCCCCGCGCGTCGCCAGCCTCTCCACGCACTTCAGCAGCGCGGGGAGAGGGTCGGGGTGACGGGCAGCCACACACTCCGACGTCGTCGCGCTTGGGTGCCCCACACCCTACCCTTCTCCCGGCAAGCGGGGAGAGGGAACAAGACGACATCGTGTTCGAGCTGAAGGGGGCGTGCGCCGGCTACAATGGCCGGCCCGTCCTTTTCGATGTCGACCTCACGGTGCGGAGCAACGAGCGCATCGCTGTCATGGGGCGCAGCGGCGCCGGCAAGTCGACGCTCCTCGGCCTGCTCTACGCCCAACGTCCCAATGACGTGGCGCTCGTTCCGCAGGCGTCTGCGCTCGTCAAGCCACTGTCCGTGTTCCACAACGTCTACATGGGCCGGCTCGATCGTCACTCGACCGTCTGCAACCTGCGCAACCTCGTGTGGCCCGCCTCGGAGAAGGTCGCCGAGGTGCGCAGCGTGTTGGCCAGCGTAGGCCTCGACGACGAGATCTTCAGCGCAGCCGGCGCGCTATCGGGCGGACAGCAGCAGCGTACGTCGGTGGCGCGCGCGCTCTACAACGGCCGCCCGATCCTCATCGGCGACGAGCCGGTCTCGGCGCTCGACCGCGTGCAAGGTGGCGATGTTCTCTCGCTGCTGAAGAGCCGCCACGAGACTGTCGTGCTCGCCCTCCATGACGTGCACCACGCACTCGCTCATGCCGATCGCGTCGTGGTGCTGGAGTACGGCCGCAAGATCATCGACGAGCCGTCCGGCACGCTGACGGCCAACGACCTCCTGCGTCACTTCGGAGGCGAGCCGTGAACCGTCTCGCGTTCGGCAACACCAGTCTCCTGTTCCTGATCAGTGCGCTGCTGTGCCTGGCGGTCGCCGATATCGCCATCACGGCACTGAACCCGTGGAGCGAGATGCTGCGCCTCGTGCACGGTGTCCTGCGCCCTGACGTCCTCTCCATCGAGGCGTGGAGTGTGGTTTGGACTGTCGCCTTCGCCGTCGTCGGCGTCGGCCTCGGCGCGGCGGCAGGCTTCCTGCTCGCCATCGTCTTCCCGCACTTCGCGGCGGTGCGAGTGACGGCCATCGTCCTGCGCTCCATCCACGAGCTGTTCTGGGCGCTGCTCCTGATCCAGGTGTTCGGTCTTGGGCCGGCCACCGGCGTTCTGGCCATCGCAATCCCCTACGCTGGCATCTTTGCCAAGGTGTTCGCCGAGATCATCGAAGAGGCGGATCTCTCGGCAGAGAAGGTGCTTCCGCCCGGCACGTCGGCCGTCTCCGCGTTTGCCTTCGCCCGCCTGCCCGAGGTCGCCGAGCGCTTCAAGACCTACTCACTCTATCGGCTGGAATGCGGGCTGCGCTCGACCCTGGTGCTCGGCTTCGTCGGTCTGCCGACCGTCGGCTTTCACCTCGAGGGATACTTCAAGCAGGGCCTGTACGCCGAGGCTGCCGCCCTGCTCGGGGTGTTCTACGTGCTGATCGGCACCCGGCGCCTGTGGGCCCGGCCGATGACCTTGCCCTTCCTCCTCGTCGGCGGTCTGCTCTTGCTGCCCGAGGGGATCGGCGGCGGCTCGGCGTTTGCCAACCTTATGCGCTTCGTCACGCACGACATCGTGCCTGCCCCGCTGCGCAGCGGCGACCTTGGCAGCCTCGCGACCTGGGGCGCATTCGCGGCTTGGCTCCAGCCGATCATCTGGAACAAGGTGGTGCCGGGCGCCTGGAACACCATCGTACTGGCCCAGATCGCGCTCGTCGGCATGGGGATCCTGGCGCTCGCCCTGTTCCCCCTGGTCTCGCGTCAGTTCATGGGCCCGATCGGACAGCCGGCCGGCCGCGTGCTGCTGGTCGTTGTACGCTCCACGCCCGAGTACATGCTGGCCTACGTGCTGCTGCAGCTTCTGGGCCCCTCCATGCTGCCCGCGGTCATCGCACTTGCCGTGCACAACGGCGCCATCGTCGGCTACCTGATGGGGCGCCACGCCGACGCACTCGACTACCGTGCGGATGCTCCGAAGGGGCTCAATCTCTACGCTTACGATACGACCCCACGCCTTTACGGCCAGTTCCTGGCCTACGCCCTCTATCGCTGGGAGATCATCGTGCGCGAGAGCGCGATCTTCGGCATCCTGGGCGTGGCGACACTTGGCTACTACGTCGATGCCGCCATCTCCGAGCTTCGCTTCGATGTTGCCGTGGTTCTGATCCTGGCGACGGTCGGCCTGTGTGCCATGATCGATGCCTTGTCGCGCCGGCTGCGGCAGGC
>JBIOVC010000091.1:0-6445 GCA_044867545.1 Hyphomicrobiaceae bacterium
CTGCATGAAAAAGGTGGCGAACGCCGCCATGCCGATGTCGGCCATCCCATAGACCGTGTTCTCGCCCCGTCGCCGATCGGGCAGGGTCGCACACAGGGCCTTCAAGCCCGCGATGAGCGATTCGAGACCCACAGACAGCGTGAATCAGGCCGCGCCACGCAGGTCCATGATTCAAACCGCCACACCGGCCAGCCCATCACCCCGGCGCCACCGCCGCTTCACGTCACAATGAGAATTGCTGCAGGTCGAGGCAAGACGGCGCTCATGTGCACACTTGTCGAACATCTCATGAAGGAGCCAACCACCGAAGTCATTTCCTGCTTCATTGGTGCTGTCAGTCGTCTTTCCGATGAGGCGGGCTTGCTGAGGCGGCTCATCGACCTGCTGGAACCCAACTCGCTCAGCGACCGCGCCAGCGTCGACCAATTGCGTGGCCGTTTTGCCGCGGCCCTGCTTCCCCGCCGACGTCCGCTCGCAATCGTCGTCGATGGACTGGACCAGCTCTATAGCGGTGCCGACATGACCTGGCTTCCGCGCATACTCCCAGACACGGTGCGCATGGTTCTATCCTGCGCAAACTTTACGCATGCAACGGACGTGACGCCCCCGCCGGTGGACCCATTCAAGGTCTTGACCGAACGGTTGCCAGCAAGCGCGTTTCTGGAGATTCCTGTCCTGGACCGAGCGGACATGAAGGAGATCGCGGTCCTGTTTTTCGCCGACCACAGCAAGTCGCTCGAACCGGCCCAACTCGATGCCATTCTGGCCCTCAAACAGGCCGCCGACCCTCTCTACCTTATGGTGTTGCTGCGTGAACTCCGCGCATTGTCCGGATCCCAGCTCCACGAACGTGTATCCGGCGCGATTGCCACCAGTGCTAAGGCCCCCAACGCAACCGCTCTATTCCAGCAAGTAATGGAGCGGCTCGAAATCTTTGGGGCACCCGCAGCTAGCGCATGGATGTCCGCTCTCTCGGCCTCGCGCGACGGGCTCTCCCCCGCCGTCCTAGCAGAGATTCTAGCGGCCAAGCTCGGCGAAACAGGCCGTCTCCTCTCACACCGAATCCGACGCGCAATGCAGAGCTACTTGCAAACGCGAAACGGCCGCTCGGCTTTCTTCCATCGCGCCTTGTTCGATGCCGCGCGGAACCGCTACGAGCTAACCGATGAACGGGCTCGGGCTGGACATGCTGCCATTGCCAGCGCACTTTCTCTGGCCTGGATCACCAAGCGAGACACCTATGCTATGGCAGAGCGCCTTCATCACTTGGTCGAGGCGCAGGATTGGCATGGCGTCCTTGAGCTGCTGCGGGATCATGCCGGTCTCGCGGAAGTGCTCAACGAGCCGGATGGCGCTCGGCGCTTCGCGCTCGATGTCGATTTCGCCTATGAGCGTGCACCGCCGGATGTCGCAGCGCTGATCGTTAGCGCCTTCTTGGCGCTGCTCTCGTTTCAACCCGCCCGAGAAGCGGGCTTAGACCTCACTCATGTCAATGCATGGCTGATCTACCGTCCCAAAGCGGCATTCCTGCGCGCAGTACTTGAGGCAGGCGCCCATCTAGGCCGGAACCTGCTGGCTCTGACCCCGGAGGAGCGGGAACTTGCAGTCAGCTCTCGCATTCGGCTCGGCGGCTTGTTTCGCCGCGAAGGTAAGCCGCACATCGTCGGCCTCTCCATGGGCGGCCTGGTCCAGGCAGAGGCGACGTTGCTGAGTGTACTCGCCGCTGCCGGCCTAAGATCGGCCGCGCCGCCTCGCGCAATTGGCCGCCTTGCGGTACGCCTCAGGGGTTTATTCCGTCGTGCTGATAAGCGAGCATCTACCATTGCGTATGAACTTGGATATATCGAGTTCTTGCGCGGCGAGTTGGCGCTTGCCCGCCGTTGGTTCCAGCACGCCTACGCATTTGGCCTCGCGGCCAGGGATCCGACGGGTGCCTGGATTGCGCGCTGTCTGGCCGAGAATTCCACCTTCGTGGCCAGCCAGAGAACAAGGGTGTTTGAGAAGACCTTGATTCGAGCGCATCGCATCTTCGAGCCCAACGCTTTGCGGGGCGACCCCAATGCCCAGCGCTGGCTCATGAATGTCGCATTGCATCGACTGGAGGTCGCGGTCGTGCGCGATGACGCAAACGCCGCGCGGCAAATGCATACTGCCTTGCTTTCTGACGCGTGGGTGCGCCAGATTTCCCCTCCGAACTTCATGCTACGGCCTAACGCATTGCTGGCGATTGTGGAACGCCGATTTGCGGATGCTGCGGCAGCCTTCGGACAATTCATCGGCGACCAACCCTTCACATCCGACAATAGGTATGAGCAATTGGCACGGCACGTCCTCGACTACGGCCGTGCACTGTTGGCGTCGGGTGATCGAAACCGAGCGGTCAATGTCTGGCAGGCAGCATTAGCCCTGCCCGCACACGCCGGGAACGCGCCCTGGCAACAGCGCATCCGCACTGCCTTGGCCAATTCTGCATAGGCAATCCGGACCGTCGACATCAGGTATGCCAAGCCCCCCACAAAAGCGCCCTACGAAGCGGGGGCTGAGGTTATATCGCTCTGGTGCAGAGCATCGGCTTTGGTGGCCGGAGGCGATGAATCGCAAGACGTGACGTCAAGTTTTGTGCACGACCCTGACACCTTCGGCGATGCAGCGATTCCGTCAGGTTTGTGAGGGACTTCGGCCGGAGAAGCGCTTCGCGTCTTCGGGCGCCAGCCGCACCGCGAGGTGTGCGAAGATCTGTTGGGGTCCGAGGGCGCAGAGGTCGGTATTCCAGTCGTCGGCGTGGGCGATGAGTAGACGGGCTTCGATTGCGGCCCCGCGGGCGCGGTCGGCAAGGCATGACGCGGCATGATGCCCGGCCGCGTCGTTGTCCACGGCAACATAGAGGCGTCGCAGGGTCGCCGGCAAGACGAGTGCCGCGAGCTGGGTGGCGGAGAGCGCGGCAGCCACGGGCAAGTCGGGCAAGATGGATTTCAGGGAGAGCATGGTCTCGATGCCTTCTCCCGCGGCAAGCACATCCTGAGGGGCTCCGAGGCGAACGGCGTTGCCGAGCAGTTCACCCATGGCGCGTCGGGGATCGACGACGGCTGCCTTGGCGGTGCCGCCGCGCACAAGCCAAGTGCGAAGAACGCCCGTGATGCTGCCTGACAGGTCGGTGACAGCCGCGATCAGCGCGGGCCAGGTCTCAAGCGGAGCCTTGTTGTCGGCCCGGTAGTAGCAGTTGGGATGGAACGCAGCGCTGGATATGGCAGCGGGCCGGCGATCGCGCGCGAGCGCAGGTAGGTTTCGGCGAGGGTGCCACGAAGCGGGCGCGAGGCGGCAAAGAGCCTGCCGGCCGCGGCCCTGCTGTCGCGGGGTCCCCGTTGGCGGGAGCTCGGGCGGAGGCGCGAGGGTTCGTTCAGGAAAGTACGGGCCTCCTGTAGGGTTTCGCGCAGGCTTGTGTGCCCGCGATTGAGAGTGATGAGGTCGAGCAGGTCGCCATGCTGCCCGGTCGCGGCATCGATCTTATGTGCAATTGCACATAAGACCGAAAATGTTGCGGCGAGAGTTATGTTGCGGATTTGCGATCGGGTGCTGTTTCGCAGCCGATCGACAGCTTCTACACAACATAATGCCAGAGCACTGTGGGAGGTTGCGTGATGCTCCGCGATGCTTCCGAGCTGGTGCGCCGCCTCGCCCGCGATGCCCGAGGCGGTCTGCCGCCATTACCGCTCCAACGGGCAGCGCCAGGGCCGCTACTGGACGGCGGGCGACGTTCGCAATGCGCCCGGCCGGTCTCGAACCACGGTCAGGGCGATGCAAGGTCGGACCACGACGGGAGACCAAGTCGCCGTCGCTGGTAAGCAGCAACAGCAGCCGCAACCCACGCGGCCACTACGGTTCCCAGCAGGCCGCCACCAAACACAATCAACTCAAGAAGTGAGAACGCAAACACCCCGATAATGCCGAGGAACGTAGTGCAGAAGAAGACTGGAGCGCCAAAATTCGTTCCGAACAGTAACGCCGCCTTCCCAAGGCTCATGAACTGCGGCGGCGGTATATCGGCGCCGCGGGCCCAAAGGAACCGCCAGATAGGCGGCGCATACTGGGCGGGATCCATCCCTTTCTTGCTCAGCAGGTCAAGAGCGATCCTAAGTCTCTTCGATGGGCGTTTCGCACCCTTCCCCCACACGTGATCTACAAACTCCTCAACGCCTCCCGTTGCGGCCCGCGTTCCATCTGCCTTCGGTCGTGCTTTCGAGGTCTGGCGCACCCCCCGCCTCTCCAGCGCAGCGAACACCTTGACGCGGTCCGTCAGCGGCACGGATTGCAGCGTGTTGAACGGCAGCGGCACGCGCTCCAAATCGAGCCCCGCGGCGTGCAGGGTGATGAGCTTGCCTCGGGTATAGGCGCGATTGGCCTCGGCCCGCACCCACGGCGACTCCACCGATGCGTCCGTCCAGATGACGATCACGGCCTGGGCGGCATCGATCTCGCGCTCGATCTCAACTGGAAATTCCTCGCCCGGCAGCAGACTGGTGTCCCACCACGTGGTGAACCCCTCAGTCTCGAGAGCGCGGGCCAGCTCCTTGGTGAGATGCGCATGCCCCTTGGCATAAGAGATAAAGACATCCGCCATGCAATGCCCACCCCCTTTGCTTCCGCCGCAGAGAATACAACGGGTAGGGCGAGGACAAGGCGGACCGGGGTCCCTAAGAAGTACGAGAACCTGTGTTGTCTCGATGGTGACTCGCAGCACGGTGATTCAGGGTCATTCACGTCGCTTTCGCTCCCGCCCGTCGGCGTCCGCTCGGCCCCAGCTACCGGACAATGGCCAAGCCGCCTCGGACCGGCGCTGTGTGCCAACTGCTGCCGTGTCACCCGTTGTCTGGTCGCGAATTTTGGACGAAGCTCCATTCCCCGGAACACGCGGCTCTGGGAACGAGGAATGCAGGCGTTGTCGCGAGCCGTGACCCGGCCTTGTTCGCTTCGAGAGGCGATGATCTGCAGCAGCACGCGCTTGCGGTGCGCCTATGGTTCAGTTCAGCTTAAAACGAACAACTCCAATGCAGTTCCAATACTGGTTTGTGCTCAGGTGGAAGTCACGGTTCTGAGTCCACTCTCGAGCGGTAGATGGATGGTTGTCGTTCCGGAAGCCCCGAAGCTGGGGAGTATCGGTCAAAATAACTTTCCAGGCTTCACCAGCTGCGGTGAACGCTTCCGGATTGCCGAACCAAATTCCCCCCAGCTGAGCTGCGATACGACCCGCTTGCGCCCATCTCTTCTGATCCTTCGAAGGCCCTTTGCGCGCCTGGATCGTCCTTTCGACGGCAAAAAACGGACCTGACGACGTGTTCCCAAAGTCAAACTTGCCCCCGGTGTCGGAAATGCGATCACGATGGTAGCAATAGTAGTAACCTTGCGCTCTTGCGAGCCTTGCCGCTTCGTCCCGCGAGAGGATGTCGTAGTATTCGTTGCGCGGTTGGCGATCTGTGGCGCCGATAATCATGAAGTCTCGCACATGCCAGCCATCCTCGAGTCGGGCCGGGTGCTCAAGCCAGATGCTTTGTGCTGGCTGGTTGGCTGGTTTCTCCGGCGCAAGGATTGGTCGCCCGCGAGCAGCAACATCCGCAGCAGGGATAACGACCATGAGGACAAAAATGGAAGCTCCAAGGGTTCTAATCATGAGATTTCTGCGCCACATCCGCGGTCTCGCTCACATTCCTACTCAGTGGCAGGGAATAGGGGGAATCCGGCATAACCCGAATTTTCGCAAAGGATTACCACTACAGGGCGCCAACCGGGTCGGTAGGGGGGCTCACGATCTCAGCGTCAATGGCAGCTCCGGGTCACGAGCACGCATGCCGTCGATCCCGTCGGGGCGGTGCAAGTGACTCTATAACCAGACGGATTCGCGGCAGTGCAGCGAACGGGCGGTCAGTGCCAAGTCCAAACACGCCGTAAGTCTCTCTCGCCAGACGATAGACGCTCGCACGCAGGCCGAGGCGAGCCATCATCTCATCAGCGCAACCGATCACCCATTGCGGTCGAAGTTGGGCGGCCCAACGGTCCGAATGCTGTTGCATCTAGCGTCTTTCGGGGTGAGATTGGAGCTGCCGTGTGACGTATTGAGCGGTTTCCGTTGTTCTATCGGGATTGCGATCATGGTGGGCCAGCGTCTTTTCGTGCCGAGCCTAGTGGTTCTGATGATGCTTGGAGCTGTGCCGCTGACGAGCGCGCAGGATCGGGCCAAGGTCGAGGTATTGCCCAGTATCCCTCACTCTGGTGTGGTGACCTCGGTTGCGTTCTCGCCCGATGGCCGCCGCGCGTTGTCCAGCGCTGAGGACAAGGCTATCAAGCTGTGGGACGCCGCCACGGGCGTGCTGCTCCGCACGTTCGAGGGGCATTCGTCCGCGGTCAGTTCCGTCGTGTTCTCGCCCGACGGCAAGCTTGTCTTGTCGGGTAG
>JBIOVC010000092.1:0-3969 GCA_044867545.1 Hyphomicrobiaceae bacterium
ACGACCGGGTCCTTCGTGCTCTGGGCATAGAGCGCGGCCACCTTGGCCGCCAGCGACAGCAGCTCCGAGCAATAGTCGAGATAGCGGGTCAACTCGAAAGGGGTCAGCCGTCGTTGCGGGGACGAAGCGGTGGCCTTGCCGAGGACGGCGGTGCTCGGGTCCTTGGTCAGCTGGTGCATGTCGATGACATGGATGATCGAGCGCAGCTGGTGCAGGTCCTCGAGCGCCTGCCGGCGCTTCCAGCGGGATTCGAGCGTGATGATGAACAGGATCGCGGCGCCAGTTACTATCACGATGTTGATGAACGCCTCGATGCCCTGGAGTACGCCGACGAGATTCTCGTCGCCGCGCTTCAATTCGATGATGGAGCCGGCGACGTAGGCGAGCAGGGCCATTCCGCCGAGCAGGATCGCCGCGGTCAGCGCCCTCAGCCAGACGATCGGCCGGGAGATGTCGGCGATGCGCGCGGCCGTCCGGCGGGCGATCGAGACCAGCTCGGCGCAGACGCCGGTCAGACCGGAATGTGGGAACCGCTCCGCGATCCGCCGGTCGAGGCGCTCCAGCGTCTCAACGATCCTGGCCGAGTTGAGCGTTCGGTACATGGCGACGTGCGACAGCGTGGTTGGTCAACGTTCCCTGCCCGGCAGCAGGGCGGTCTCGACGAGCACCCAGACGCCGAGCGCCGCGGCTGGGACAAGTACGGCAAGCTGTACGGTGCCGGGAAGCACAATCGTGCGGCTCGCCAGGAACAGGGCGTCGTTGAGGGTAGCGAGCGCGGTCAGCGGCAATATGACGGCTGCACCCCACCAGCCGCTGCGGCCGCGGTCATGCAGGCGCTTGGCGATGAGCGCCAGGGCGATCCAGATCGCGGTGGCGGCGATGAGGCCCTCGATCGCGTTCAGCACCAGGGCGGCATTGATGCCGCGCGGTGCGAGCACCGCGGCCATCGCCGGCAGGCTCAGCTCGCCAGCCTGGATGAGAAGGACGAAAGCGACGGCGGTCGCCGACAGGGCGAGGATGAACGGCGCGCGGCCGATCCGTCCCTTGAACCCGAACAGCAGGTGCAGGGTGCTCATGGAGCCCTTTTCCCCGTGGGTTCAGGTCAATCCCGCAACAATTCGTTGATCGAGGTCTTGGAGCGCGTCTTCTCGTCGACGGTCTTGACGATCACGGCACAATAAAGCGAAGGGCCCCAGTCGTGGCCGGGCATGGCCTTGCTGGGAATCGACCCGGAGACGACCACTGAGTGGGGCGGCACCTTGCCGACGTGGATCTCGCCGGTCGCCCGGTCGACGACCTTCGTCGAGGCGCCGATGAAGACGCCCATCGAGATGACCGAGCCTTCGCCGACGACGACGCCCTCGACCACCTCCGAGCGCGCGCCGATGAAACAGTTGTCCTCGATGATCGTCGGGCCGGCCTGCAGCGGCTCGAGCACGCCGCCGATGCCGACGCCGCCGGACAGGTGAACGTTCTTGCCGATCTGCGCGCAGGAGCCGACGGTCGCCCAGGTATCGATCATGGTGCCGCTGCCGACGTAGGCGCCGAGGTTGACGAAGGAGGGCATCAGTATGACGTTCGGCGCGATGTAAGCGCCGTGACGCACGACCGATCCCGGCACCGCGCGGAAGCCGGCTGATTTGAAGTCGTCCGGGCTCATGCCGAGGAACTTCGACGGCACCTTGTCCCACCAGTTCGCTCCGCCCGGCGCGCCCGAGATCAGGTCCATGTCGCTCAGGCGGAAGGACAGCAGCACCGCCTTCTTCAGCCACTGATTGACGGTCCACTCGCCGCCTTTCTTCTCGGCAACGCGCGCCTTGCCGGTGTCGAGCAGCGCGAGCGCCGTCTCGACCGCCTCGCGCACATCGCCGGTGGTCGACGGCTTCACCGTCTCGCGCTTCTCCCAGGCCGCTTCGATGGTGGCCTGCAGGTTGGCAGTCGACATCGGTTGCCGTCCTTATGTCGCGGGCTCGATTGCTGGCGGGCGATTTGCCCGGCTCGGGCGTGCGTGTCAACCCGCGCGGGAGGGCTATCCGCTAGCGGCCGACGTCGTAGGCAGCGAGTGCGGCCATGTTGACGATGTCGCTATCCATGGCGCCGAGCTGGCAGATCTGCACCGAATGCGTGAGGCCGACCAGCAGCGGCCCGATGAGAGTGGCCCCGCCCAGCTCCTTCAGCATCCTGGTCGAGATCGAGGCGGCATGGAATGCCGGCATGATGAGCACGTTGGCGGTGTCGGACAGGCGGCAGAACGGATAGCGGTGCATCGCCTCGCGGTCGAGCGCGACGTCGGCCGCCATATCGCCGTCATACTCGAAGTCGACGTGGCGCTCATCGAGCAGCTCGACGGCCCGGCGCACCACGTCGGAGCGTTCGCCGCGCGGCTGGCCGAATGTCGAGTAGGCGAGCAGGGCAACGCGTGGCTCCATGCCGAGGCGGCGGGCGACCTTGGCGGCCTGCTCGGCGATGTCGGCGAGCTCGGCCGAGGTCGGCATGTCGTGCACGCTGGCGTCAGCGACCAGCACGGCGCGGCCGCGGCTCAGCGCCAGCGAGACGCCGATCACACATTCGCCCGGTTTGGCATCGAGCGCATGGCGGACGTCCTGGTAGGCGGTGGACCAGTTGCGGGTCGCGCCGGTCACAAGGCCGTCGGCGTGGCCCATGGCGACCATGCAGGCCGAGAACACGTTACGGTCGTTGATGACGAGCCGCGCGCAGTCGCGCCGCAGGTAGCCCTTGCGCTGCAGGCGGGCGAAGAGGAAGTCGCAATATGCCTCGGAACGTGCGTCGAGGCTGGTGTCATGCAGCTCGAAGGCGTCGGTCAGCTCGATACCGGCGGAGAGGAATGCCCTCCGGATCGGCTCCTCGCGGCCGATCAACACCGGGCGGCCGAGGCCCGAGTGGAGGAATGAGTTGGCGGCGCGGACCACCTGCGGCTGCTCGCCCTCTGCGAAGATGATGCGCTTCGGCTCGTTGCGGACCTGCAGGAAGATGCTGTGCAGCCAGGCGGCGACCGGGTCGAGCCGGCCGGAGAGCTGGGCCGCGTAGCCATCCATATCGACGATCGGGCGGCGCGCTACCCCTGAATCCATCGCCGCCTTGGCGACGGCCGGCGCAACGTGGGAGATGAGGCGCGGATCGAACGGTGCCGGGATGATGTAGTCGGGCCCGTAGCGCGTCTGGCGGCCGTGGAATGCGGCAGCGACCTGGTCCGGCACGTCCTGGCGCGCGAGACCGGCGAGCGCGTAGGCCGCGGCGATCTTCATGGCGTCGTTGATGGTCGAGGCCTGGACGTCCAGCGCACCGCGGAAGATGAACGGAAAGCCCAGCACGTTGTTGATCTGATTTGGATAGTCCGAGCGGCCGGTGGCCATGATCGCATCGTCGCGGACGGCCTGCACGTCCTCGGGCAGGATCTCGGGGTCGGGGTTGGCCATGGCGAAGATGATCGGCTGCTTTGCCATCGCGCGGACCATGTCCTTCGTCACCGCGTCCTTGGCGGAGAGGCCGAAGAACACGTCGGCGCCCTCCATCGCTTCGGCGAGCGTCCGCGCCTTGGTCTTCACGGCGTAGGCCGACTTCCACTGGTTGATGCCGGTCTTGCGGCCGGCGTAGACGACGCCCTGCGTGTCGCAGAGGACGATGTTGCGCTTCGGCATGCCCATGGCCGTCAGCAGGTCGAGGCAGGCGATGCCGGCCGCGCCGGCGCCGTTGACGACAAGCTTTGCCGTCGTCAGCTCACGGCCCGTCAGCTCGAGCGCGTTGATGAGGCCGGCGGCGACGATGATCGCAGTGCCGTGCTGGTCGTCGTGGAACACCGGGATCGGCAGCAGCTCCTTCAACCGCTCCTCGATCAGGAAGCAATCGGGCGCCTTGATGTCCTCGAGGTTGATGCCGCCGAACGTCGGTCCGAGGTAGCGCACGCAGTTGACGAACGCGTCGACGTCGGTGGTGTCGACCAGGACGTCG
>JBIOVC010000093.1:0-7945 GCA_044867545.1 Hyphomicrobiaceae bacterium
TAGGCCTTGAGCACGCGGGGATCGGCGGCGACCTCGGCCGGGGCGCCTTCGGCGATCTTCGTGCCGGCATCGAGCACGACGACATGGTCGGACACGCCCATGACGAGGTCCATGTCGTGCTCGACGAGGATCACGGCGATGCCGGCGCCGGCGATGCTACGCAGCAGCTCGCCGATCAGCGCGGTGTCGACAGGATCGAGGCCGGCGGCCGGCTCGTCCAGGGCGACGACGCTCGGCTGTATGGCGAGCGCACGCGCCAGCTCGACGAGCCGCCGGTCCACGTGCGGCAAGGCGCCCGCCAGCCGATCGAGCGGCCCGCGATAGCCCGCGAAGTCGAGCAGGCTCGCCGCAATCTCCAGAGGCTCCGGCTGGCGGTCCGGCGAGAACATCGTTGCGGCACCGAGCCGGCCGCGCCGAAGCGCAATCAGCACGTTGTCGAGAACGGTCATGTTCTCGAACAGCTGGGTTGCCTGATAGGTGCGGGCGACGCCCCGTCGCGCCACGGCCTCAGAGGAGAGCCGCGTCACCTCCTGCCCGCCCAATCTCACCGCACCCTTGTCCGCACGATAGAAGCCGCAGATGAGGTTGAGCGCCGTGCTCTTGCCGGCGCCGTTCGGGCCGATCAGCGAGGTGATCCTGCCCGGAGCCGCCTCGAAGCTCAGATCGCTCACCGCGCGCACGCCGCCGAAGGCCACCGAGAGGCCGCTGACCGAAAGCCCGCGTCCGGTGCAGCCGGCGGCGAGGAAGGCTATGGCATCCCGCTTCGCGATCTCAGTCCGGTACCGGGCCGGCTCCTTGATGAGCGTGCCAGCGAGGCCGACCAGCCCGCCCGGTGCCAGCCGCAGCACGAGGAGCAGCAGCAGCCCGACGAAGAGCAGGCGGTATTCGGCAAGGGAGGAGAGGAGCTCGGGCAGCAGGGTCACGACGGCGGCGCCAACAAGCGGCCCGAGGAGCCGGTCCGAGCCGCCCACCATGACCATGAGCAGGAACAGGATTGATTGGGAGAACGGGAAGGACTCCGGGCTGATGAACGTGCTCAGGCAGGCGAACACGCCGCCGGCAAGTCCGGCAGCGACGGCCGAGGCGGCGAATGCCATGGTCCGGATCAGGGTCGGATCGAGGCCGATCGACTCGCTGGCGACCTCCGAGTCCCGCACGGCGCGCATCGCCTTGCCCCACGGGCTCTCACTCAGCCGAGCGAACAGGACGAGCGCCAGCACGGTGAGCCCCACGACCAGGAAGGCGACCTCACGCTCGGAGAAGGTGAAGCCGAAGGCGGCCGGCATCGGAATGCCCGACAGGCCGTTCCAGCCACCGGTCAGTCCCCGCCACTCCGCCGCACTCTGCTCGACGACGAAGCCGAAGGCGATGGTCACCATCGCCAAATAGGGACCGCGTACCCTGAGCGCGGGAATGGCGAGGAGGACGCCAGCCAAACCGGCGAGCGCCCCGGCAGCAGGCAGGGCAAGCCAGAACGTCCAGCCTAGCTTGGTGGTCAGGATGCCGACGCCGTATGCGCCGATCGCGTAGAACGCGGCGTGGCCGAGCGAGATCTGGCCGGTCAAGCCGACCAGCACGTTGAGCCCGACGCCGACGATGGTGGTGAGGCCGACGAGGGCAACGATGTAGGTCTCGTAGCCGTCCGCTCCGAGCAGAAACAGGCTGACGCCGCCGAGGACAGCCACCGACACGAGCTGGCCGCCAGCGCTCATACCTTCCTGGCCTCGGCGCGGCCGAAGAGCCCGTTCGGCCGGATAGCGAGCGCCAGGGTCACCAGGACAAAGGTCACGATCTGGCTGTAGCTGGAGCCCAGCAGCGCGATGATCTGGGCCTCGGCGAGGCCGTAGACGAGGCCCGCCAGCACCACGCCCCACGCGTTGCCGATGCCGCCCAGAATGGCGACGGCGAAGGCCTTGATCCCGAACAGGGTGCCCATCGTCGAGGAGACGGTGAACAGCGGCGCCACGAGGATGCCGGCGACGCCGGCGAGCAGGCCCGAAAGCGCGAACGAGGCCATGACCACACGCTCGACGTCGATCCCCATCAGACGGGCCGCATCACGGTTCTGCACCACGGCCAGCAGCGCATGGCCGTGACGCGAGAAGTGCAGGAAGGCATGCAGGGCTGCCGCGATGAGCAGCCCCGCAACGGGGATCAGCACCTGCAGGAGCTGAATCCTGATATCGAAGAGCGTCAGCGAGCTCGTCGTCAGCACACCGGGCGGCATGCCGCGCGGGTCCTTGCCGAAAGTGAACAGCACCACGTTCTCGAGCACGATGCCGAGCGCGACGGTCGCCATCAGCCAGGCGTTCGAGCCGCGCCTGACGAAGGGGCGGACCGCGATGCGCTCCACGACCACGCCCCAGACCGCGCAGAGCACCAGTGCCGCCAGGATGGCGAGGCCGAGCGGCCAGCCCCAGGCGACCCAGAAGGCGAAGCACAGGACTGCACCCAGCATCATCGTGCTGCCCTGGGCGAAGTTCACTGTATTCGACACCGCGTAGGTCACATGGAACCCGAGCGCCAGCAGCCCATACATGCTGCCGAGGCCAATTCCGGTGATCAGTGCGGAGCTCACGAGCATGACGAGAAGCCACGTCCGCTTGGAGAGCAAGGGGCGAAGGCCGAGGCGCGCCCCTTCCCGGCCCTACTGTCCACCGTCGCTGAAGACTGTGTCGGGTGTGGCTCGTGCATTCCCCTCCCCCTTGCAGGGAGGGGGCTGGGGTGGGGGTAGAATGACAAGGGCGACGCGGAGGTTGAAAGCTCTTGAGCATGCGCAACAGACATGACCCCTTCTCCTTGTCTCTTCACCCCGCCCCTAACCCCTCCCCGTCGAAGGGAGGGGAAATCGGTCGAGGGTGTGAGACGATCTGCGCTCCACAGATGCCGTGTGCTAGTTCGTCGGGACGATCTTCTCGCCCTCGTACCGGACCATGATGTAGTCGTCGGGACCCAGCGCGTCGTGGTTGTCGGGCGTGAATGGCCGGCTGTAAGTCTTGATCAGGCCCTTATGGGCCGCTTTCAGGCTCTCCAACGCCTCGCGGACCTTGTCGCCGTCGGTCGAGCCGGCCTGCTCGATGGCCAGTCCGACGAGATGCATGGCGTCATAAGCGTTGGCGGTGCCGACCGGGGCGACGACATCCTCCGGCCCCTTGACCTGCGGATACTTCTTCTTGAGCGCGGCAATGACGGCTTCGCCCACCGGTCCCTGCTTTCCGAAGAAGCTGTAGGTCTGCACGAAGTGCGCGTCCCCGGCGGTCGGCCCGGCAAGCTCCGGAAAGCGGCCGCCGGAGATGCCCCAGTGGGAGACCACCGGCACCTTCCAGCCCATGCGCTCGCGCGACTTCATCATCTGCGCGCCGGGGGGCGCGTTGACGATGAGGATGATCGAGTCGGCGCCCCTCTCTTTGAGGCGGGTGAGCTGCGGGACCATGTCGACATCGTTGTTCTCGAACTTCTCGATGCCGACGACCTCGATCGCTGAATTGGCCTTGTCGGCCTCGACCAGGCCTTTCTCGTTCGACTCGCCCCAGGGATTGTTGATCAGCATCAGGCCGGCCTTCTTCGAGCCGAACTTCTGGCTCGCGTATTGCAGCAGCTTGACGTCCACCAGCACATCGACGGCCGAGACGCGGAACACGTAGTTCGGAGTGGCGCCGTTGCGCGTGATGCCGGTGCCGGCGGCCCACACCGCCATGAACGGCACCTTCTCCTTGTTCACGAGCGGGACGACGGCGAGCCCGACAGGCGTGTCGATGCCGCCGAAGATGACGGCGGCCTTCTCCTTGAAGATGAGCTCGCGCGCGGCGATCAGGCCCTTGGGAGGACTGGATTCATCATCCCTCTGCACCAGCTCGAGCTTGCGGCCGCCGAGCAGTCCGCCTTTCGCATTGATCTCGTCGATGGCAAGTGCAAGGCCGCGGGTGATCGCCTCGCCCGACTGGGCGGAGGCGCCGGAGAGCGCGGCAACATGTCCGATCTTGATGGGACCGGCGGCGAAGGCCTCCCCCACCAGTGAGAAGAGAAACGCGGCAGCGAGCGCGACAAGCCGGACCCGACTTGTCTCACTTGGTACGAGGCTCTGGAAAGACATGTGATTTCCCCTGTCCTCATCGTCCGCGCCGACGATCGGCACGGCTCGTCCAGATGCCCTCCTTGACCTCCCTCATCCCCTTTGCCGGGGATAGATTATTATCGACAGATATTGCATCGGCGCCTTGATGAGCTCCTCAGGCCCGTGGTGCGCGGTCGAGTCGAAGAACAGTGCGTCGCCGGGCTCCATCAGGTAGGTCCGGTCCGCGTGCCGGTAGCGGACCTTGCCCGAGAGCATGTAGAGGAACTCGACGCCGGCGTGCCGGAAATGCGTGTACGGCACGGCGTCCTTGCTCAGCGTGATCAGATAGGGCTCGACGGCGATCTCGCCCGCCAGCGAATGGCCGAGCAGGTCGTACATGTGGCCCGACTTGGTGCCGCGCCGCTCAATGCGCACGCCGGCGCCGGCCTTGACGAAGGAGCAGTCGCGCCGCTCCTCGGTCTCAGCGAATAGGTGGCTGATCGGCACATGGAGCGCCTTGGCGACCGCGTCGAGGGTCGCTAGCGACGGCGAGATGGCGCCGTTCTCGATCTTCGACAGCATGCCGACGGAGATGTCGGAGGCGGCCGCTAGCTCCGCCATCGTCAGGTCGAGAGACTTCCGGAGCTGGCGGACCTGGGTCCCTATTCCAACCTCGAGGCTGTGCGGCGGCAGCTCGCTCGGCGCGGACGATCCGGTCCTGAGCTCGGTATCGGCCTCGGCCCTCGAGCTGCGGCGATTGAGCGAGCGCACCATTTTCGCTGCTTGTCGAGGCATGACGGAGCTGCAGTCCAGATCGACCGCCTATTTCCTACAGAGAAAAAAATATGCCTCTTAATTGACACGGGTGTCAAGCCGACGCTATGAGTTGAGGAGACGGTGGTGGAAGGCCGATCATGAGGTAACCGGCGTGTGCGGAATCGCGGGTCTTTTCCTCAAAGACCCAATGCTGCAGGGCGAGCTCGGTGCTCTGCTTGCAGGGATGCTCACGGCGCTGTCCGATCGTGGGCCCGACTCGGCAGGCTTCGCCGTGTACGGGACCGAGACCCCCGGTGCGCTGAAGCTCACCTTGCGAGGGCCGGGGAGTTACGACTTTGCGCGGCTCGCGCACGAGCTGGAGCGGGCCACCCGTACTCCGATCCCTCACGCGCCGCGAGACACCCATGCCGTGCTCGCAGTCCCTGTCGCGCAGGAAGGAGCCGTTCGCGCCGAGCTTGGCAAGCTCGCGCCAGAGGTGACCGTGGTCTCGGCGGGGCGGCGGATGGAGGTGTTCAAGGAGGTGGGCCGGCCCGATCAGGTCGCGACCCGCTTCGGCCTCTCCGCCATGTCCGGCACGCACGCGATCGGTCACACGCGGATGGCCACCGAGTCCGCGGTGACGACGGACGGCGCGCACCCCTTCACCACCGGCCACGACCAGTGCCTCGTCCACAACGGCTCGCTCTCCAACCACAACTCGGTGCGGCGAGAGCTGATGCGCGAGGGCCTGAAGTTCCAGACGGACAACGATTCGGAGGTCGCCGCCGGCTACATCACCCGGCGAATCCGGGAAGGCATGGCGCTGCAGAGCGCGCTCGAGGCCTCGCTCGCCGACCTCGACGGATTCTTCACCTTCGTCGTTGGGACGGAGTCCGGCTTCGGCGTACTGCGCGACCCGATCGCCTGCAAGCCGGCGGTGATGGCCGAGACCGATCGCTGGGTGGCGTTCGGCACGGAGTATCGGGCGCTGGTCGACCTGCCGGGCGTCGAGGCGGCGAGAGTGTGGGAGCCGGAGCCCGCCACGGTCTACCAGTGGGAACGGCACTGATGCCGACGGTCGACCTTGCCGCAACGCCTCTGCGTGAGCTCAATGCCGCCCTGCACCGCCTCGAGCCGACCAGCAACGAGACGCATTGGCGGGTGCTCAACCCACGCGGCCAGCACGCCATCGCCGTCGGCATCGACGCCCCCATCCTGGTCGAGGTGGAGGGACACGTCGGCTACTACTGCGCCGGCATGAACAAGCTCGCCACGGTCGTCGTCAACGGCAATGCCGGCCAGGGCGTGGCCGAGAACATGATGTCCGGCCACGTCCACGTCAAAGGCGATGCCTCGCAGGCGGCGGGAGCCACCGGCCGCGGCGGCCTGCTGACGATCGACGGCAACGCCTCGGCGCGCTGCGGCATTGCGATGAAGGGCATCGACATCGTGGTCAAGGGCTCCGTCGGCCACCTGTCAGCGTTCATGGCACAGGCGGGAAACCTGCTCGTGCTCGGCGACGCCGGAGAGGCGCTCGGCGATTCGATCTACGAGGCGCATCTCTACGTGCGCGGCAGTGTGCACAGCCTCGGCGCCGATTGCGTGGAGAAGCCGGTCAAGGATCGCCACCGGGCGGAGCTCGGGCGCCTGCTCGATGCGGCAGGCATCAACGGGCAGGTCGATGTGTCCTCGTTCCGGCGCTACGGCTCGGCGCGCCGGCTCTATCATTTCCACATCGACAATCTCGGGTCCTACTGATGCGCGCCGAAGACCGCTGGATTCACACGACCCCGCGCCGATCGGCGACGTTCGACGAGCACGCGCTCTCCGAGATCCGCCGCGCCGCCGCGACCGGCATCTACGACATCCGCGGCTTTGGGGCCAAGCGCAAGCTGCCCCACCTCGACGACCTCCTGTTTCTCGGCGCATCGATCAGCCGCTATCCGTTGGAAGGCTATCGCGAGAAGTGCGCGACCGATGTGACGATCGGTACGCGCCACGCCAGCAAGCCGATCGCTCTCAAGATTCCGATAACGATCGCCGGCATGAGCTTCGGCTCGCTCTCCGCTGAGGCCAAGGAAGCGCTCGGCCGTGGCGCCACCGCGGTCGGCACCTCGACCACCACCGGCGATGGCGGCATGACGGTCGAGGAACGCGAGCACTCGCACATCCTCGTCTACCAGGTGCTGCCCTCGCGCTACGGCATGAACCCCGACGACCTGCGCAAGGCGGACGCCATCGAGATCGTAGTCGGCCAGGGCGCCAAGCCGGGCGGGGGCGGCATGCTGCTCGGCCAGAAGATCTCGAAGCGCGTCGCGGAGATGCGAACGCTGCCCGAGGGCATCGACCAGCGCTCCGCCTCCCGGCATCCGGACTGGACCGGCCCCGACGACCTCGAGATCAAGATCCACGAGCTGCGCGAGATCACCGACTGGGAGAAGCCGATCTACGTCAAGGTCGGCGCCTCGCGGCCCTACTACGACACCGCGCTGGCGGTGAAGGCCGGCGCCGACGCCATCGTCATGGACGGCATGCAGGGCGGCACTGCCGCCACGCAGGAGGTGTTCATCGAGCACGTCGGCATTCCGACGCTCGGCGCCATCCGCCCGGCCGTGCAGGCACTGCAAGACTTGGGGCTGCACCGCAAGGTGCAGCTCATCGTCTCCGGCGGCATTCGCAACGGCGCGGACGTCGCCAAGTGCCTGGCGCTCGGCGCCGACGCCGTCTCGATCGGGACCGCGGCCCTGATCGCGCTCGGCGACAACGACCCGCGGCTCGAAGAGGAGTACCGTGCGCTCGGCACCACGGCGGGCGCCTATGACGACTGGCACGAGGGTCGCGATCCGGCCGGCATCACCACCCAGGATCCGGTGCTCGCCGGGCGTCTCGATCCGGTGATCGCCGGCCGCAGGCTCGCAAACTACCTCTCGGTGCTGACGCTCGAGGCTCAGACCATCGCGCGCGCCTGCGGTAAGTCGCACGTCCACAACCTGGAGCCGGAGGACCTAGTCGCACTCACGGTCGAGGCCTCCGCAATGGCGCAAGTGCCGCTCGCCGGCACCAGCTGGATTCCGGGCAAGGGGGGAATTTGAGGTTTTGGCGAGCAGCGCGCCGAACAGCGCAGAAGGATTCAGA
>JBIOVC010000094.1:0-4893 GCA_044867545.1 Hyphomicrobiaceae bacterium
CGGCCTCATCGATCGCATCAAGTACATATGCACTACCTATGATCCCGGCGCGGGCCGTTATCGCATCGACTACGGGCTGGTCTTCGGCAGCGTGATCGCGGGCATGTCGCTGCTCGTGTTCGGCGGCGTGCTGCTGCGCGAATGGCGCCGGGCGGCGTGGCGATGATCGTCTCGTGGCAGCCGGGCGGGCGGCGGAGGACCACGTGATCGGCTCCATACGCGCAGGCCTCAGGTTCGGATTCGAGCTGATCGAACGCCCGTTCGACCGGCTGTTCGGTCCTGCTCTCAATCCGCTCGCCCAGCTCGGCGCGCTCGGCTTCTTCTTTTTCTGGATCGTCGCCGTCAGCGGCATCTATCTGTTCATCTTCTTCGATACCGGCATCGAGCGGGCCTACGAGTCGGTCGAATACTTGGCCAGGGACCATTGGTACCATGCCGGCGTGATGCGCAGCCTGCATCGCTACGCCTCGGACCTGCTGGTCGTGATGATCGTCGCCCATCCATTGCGTGAATTCGCCTACGACCGTTATCGCGGCGTGCGCTGGTTCTCGTGGCTCACCGGCCTGCCGATCATCTGGCTGCTCTATGCGTCCGGCATTACCGGCTACTGGCTGGTATGGGACAAACTGGCGCATTACGTCTCGCTCACGTCCTCGGAGCTGCTCGATTGGCTGCCGATCTTCGGCGAGCCGATTGCACGCAATTTCATCCCCACCGGTACCCTCACCAGCCGCTTCTTCACGCTCATGGTGTTCATGCACGTGGCGGTGCCGCTGTTCCTGTTGTTCATCATGTGGGTGCACATCCTGCGCATCTCGCGCCCGAAGGTGAATCCGCCGCGGCTGCTCGCGGCGATGTCGCTCGTTGCCCTCGTCGGCGTCTCGCTGTGGAAGCCCGCGCTGTCGCAGGGGCACGTCGACCTCGCCAAGGCGCCGGTCGAGGTCGGCTTGGACTGGTTCTACCTGCCGCTCTATCCGCTGACCGACATCTGGGGAAAGGGAGCAGTCTGGGCCTTCCTCGGTGCATTCTCTCTGATGATCGCCCTGATGCCGTGGCTGCCGCCGCTGCGTCGGGCGAAGCCCGCCGAGGTCGACTTGGCCCATTGCAATGGTTGCGCCCGCTGCGCCGAGGACTGCCCCTATGAAGCGATCCGGATGGTGCGGCGGACCGATCAATTGCCGTTCCCGACCCAGGCCGAGGTCAATCCGTCGCTGTGCGTCTCCTGCGGCATCTGCGTCGGTGCCTGCCCGTCCTCGACGCCATTCCGCCGCAGCGAGGAGCTGCGGACCGGCATCGATTTGCCGGACAATTCGCTTCGAATGCTGCGCGAGCGCGTCGTCGCGGCGGCCGCAAGGCTGCAGGATGCGCCCCGTCTTCTGATCCTTGCCTGCGAGCGGGGCGCCGGTGCCGGACACGTCGGCGGTACCGTGACGCTGCCTTGCGTCGCCATCGCACCGCCTTCGCTCATCGACTTCATCCTCAGCAGGGATCTCGCCGATGGTGTGGTCATCGCCGGTTGTGCCGAGAGTGCTTGCTACCATCGTCTCGGCGTTGCCTGGACGCAGCAACGTTTCGCGGGCACGCGCGATCCCTATTTGCGGGCCCGCGTTCCACGCGAGCGCCTTGCCACGATCTGGGCGTCGGCGCTCGAGACGAGGCGCCTCGAACGGGAGATAACGGACTTCCAACGCGCCGTGGGTGCGCTTCCGCCGATGAAGGCACGCCCGTCGGTCGCGCCGACGGTCCCCGCGTCCACCGTGACCGACCCGCGCACGCCGGTCGAGGAGGAGGTCGGCTCATGAGCAGGGCGCTGCGAATCTGCGGCCAGTTCGCTGTGATCGCGGCATTGTTCGCGGGAGTCGCCGCATTCGCCGATTGGCCCGTCTATCGGCAGACGCCGCGCGGCACCGGGATCGTGATGCTCACCTTCGTGCACGGCGCCGATCGGCGCGACCAGTGTCGCCGGCTCACTCCGGAGGAGATCGCAAAGCTGCCGCCCAACATGCGGCGCGTGCAGGATTGTCCGCGCAGTCGCCGGCCGCTCTATGTCGAGCTCGAGATCGGCGACCGGGTTGCCTATCGTGCCTCGTTGCCGCCGACCGGCATCGCCGGCGACGGTCCTTCGCGGGTGTACGAACGTTTCGTGCTGCCGGTCGGGGAATACGACGTCGCCGTGCGCATGCGGGACACGGCACGGCCGGACGGGTTCGACTACGAGCGGGTTGGCCGGATCGCGCTCGGTCCGGACCAGCTGTTCGTCATCGATTTCCGCTCGGGGGCGGGCGGGTTCGTGTTCAAGTGACCGCCCCGCGAAGCAACGAGGAGCAACTCATGGCGCTCTTGCACTGGAAGGACGAATACAGCCTGGGCATCGACGCGGTTGACCATGAGCACAAGGAGCTTATCGACCTCATCAACCGGCTTCACGACGAGCTCTCGACCGAGGGGGCGGCGTTGTCCGCCGAAGCCTTTTTCGGCGATCTCTTCAAGGGTATCTCCGCCCACTTCGCGCTCGAGGAGCGGTTCATGCGTGAACGCAACTATGACCACCTCACGCAGCACAAGGCGGACCACGAGCGGCTGCTCGACGAGATCCGCGACATGATGGATGAGTTCATCGGCGACCGAGCGGTCGGCAGCAGCGATCTTTCGGCGCGCCTCGACGCGTGGTTTTCACGGCACTTCGAGACGCACGATGCGCGCTTGCACAATGCGCTCGGATCGCATCCGCACTGAAGATCGACCCCGTCGAATGCCGACGATATCGTGCACCTTGGGCCCGGTCGAAGAGAAGGACCTGACCATGATGAAGAGGTTCTTGATCGTGACATCAGCGCTTGCCGCCTCGAGCGGGCTCGCGTGCGCGCAGGATCTCGCCGGCGGCGAAACCGTGTTCAGGAAGGAGAAGTCGGCGTTCCACGGCAACTGACATGATGGTTCGGAGCTTACGGCTCGTCCGATCACGAAGAGGGCCGTGCGTTCGACGCGTACAGGCACGATCGCTACAATTCGGATGGAGGCATCTCATCATGGCGTGGCAGCAACAATACGTGTGCGGATTCACCGACGACTTAAGCCCTCTTCCATTGTTCATGGTTCCGTTCGCACCTGCTGCGATCGGCAGCTGGCTGTGAGGTTAACCCGTGGCGAAGGCTCTGCTTGAGGTCGAGGGTCTGTGCAAGCGGTTTGTGGGCGTCATTGCCTCGGACAATCTCGAGTTGGAAGTTCATGAAGGCGAGCTGCATGCGATCATTGGCCCGAATGGCGCCGGCAAGACCACGCTGATTAATCAACTTGCTGGAGAGATCATACCGGATTCCGGCCGGATACGGTTTGCCGGTCGTGACATCACCATGCTGCCGACGTATCAGCGGAGCGCACTCGGCTTGGCGCGTTCGTTCCAGATCACTTCCCTATTTCTAGATTTTACCGCAGTCGACAACGTTTTGCTCGCAGTGCAGGCGCATGCAGGACACTCGTTCCGTTTCTGGCGCGATGCGCGCCGCGATCCGAAGTTGCGCGAGCCTGCACTCGCGGCGCTTGAACGCGTCGGTCTCGACGGCTGCGCCCACGTCCTTGCCTCCAGGCTCAGCCATGGCGAGCATCGTCAGCTCGAAATGGCGATTGTACTCGCAACTAAACCGCGATTGCTGCTGCTCGATGAACCAATGGCCGGGCTGGGCCCCGAGGAATCCGGGCACATGCTGGCGATCCTGCGCGAACTCAAGCACACGCTGACGATTCTCTTGATCGAGCACGACATGGAAGCGGTGTTCGCGCTGGCCGATCGCATCACGGTGCTGGTCGAGGGCCGCTCGATCGCCTCGGGAATTCCTGAGATGATTCGTGCCGATGCCGCCGTCCGACGCGCCTATCTTGGCGACGATGGCGCTGCTGGGGATGTTCACGGTGGCACCGATTGAGTAGTCGTACGTCTGGTTAGAACGGCGCGGCTTGGGGCTGCGAAGCGGTCGCCGCTGTAGTGAGGCGACGGCTGCGCGGCTCGGCAGCCACTCCATCGGCACGCGGCCATGCTGGGCGACCCTGTGCGCCGCCAGCGATCGTGCAACCCCGGCCTTCTACGGCCCTGCGGGAAGGATCGGTTCCTCGGCATGTTGAGGTCCGCCTGCCTGACACGCTCTACGCATCGTTCCGGCGGGACATGGCGGCGTTTGCCTAAAGAAACTGAGAGCGGTCCAGGGGACCGCTCCCTCTTCGAGTTCTAGACCAGCTTGATCCGGACGCGATCGAGACTGTCGTACTTGAAGGTAGCGACAAGCTGAGGGTCGATGACGCTCGTATCGAAGATATTCCCGCCCTCCGCGTCGAACTCGATGCACGACGTTCTGGTGAGCGGATAGGACATGCCGGTCTTTTCGCGGTGAACGTCAATCTTGCGGTGGTAGGCGCGAAGGACTTCGTCACTAAGGGACATAGGCATCGTCTCCAAGGCAAGGGGTGACGTTGATTGCCAAACGTCGCGGAGCGATGCGGAGGATGGCGCCACCGTGGCTAGGTGCCCATTCCCGGCGCCCTCGCACGTACTGCCGTACGCGGTCGCTGAGCGCGGCGCGCCCTGTATATCAGGCCGGGTAAAAGCGCAAGCGGATTTGCGAGGGTGCGTGGCGTTGTAGTTTTCCACAGGCCCGACACCCGGCTCTCAGTACCGTCTGGGGCCCACATGCGGGCCCACCGGGCATGTAGGCCACCCTTCGGAAATGCCGATTTTATCGGCGTATCCTACACTATGCTCGCGCGGTTAGACGCCCTCCGAGCGCGCCACGTCACGTGTCCGGAAGCGCAGGCTTCTGCTATCTGATCCGGCGCGTGCCACGGCGCTTCGCAGCCCAGGACACGCGCGGCATCGTCAAACTCAGCACCTATATCCGCATT
>JBIOVC010000095.1:0-5310 GCA_044867545.1 Hyphomicrobiaceae bacterium
CGGTGAAGCCGGTGCCGCCGGTCGTCAGCACCACGTCAACCTGGGGATCGGCGATCCAGCCCTCGACCTTGGCGCGGATCTGGCTGACGTCATCCTTGACGATGGCGCGGTCGGCCAGCACGTGGCCTGCTTCGGCGATCAACGCCGCCAGCGTCCCGCCCGAGACGTCGCTCTCGAGGTCGCGCGTGTCCGAGACGGCGAGCACGGCGATGCGGACCGGGATGAACGGACGGCTCTCGTCAACGCGAGGCATGGGCGACCCCTTCTTCATTCCGATACCAGCCGTCAAGCTCTTAAGCCCCTGGAAAAGCCGTAACAAGCCCGTCAAGAGGCTGTCGCTGGACTAGGCGGTAGCGCGGTGAGGAGCACCAGAAACCCTACAGCTTTACCGCAAGCGGAATGGGCGGCGACGCCGGCCCGGAAATTGATTAAAATGCCCTTAACGGAGGAAACACTCTCTTAGGGGCGTATCATGTCGCGCGCGTTCGTGCCTTCCCTCCTGCTTGTTCCCATCCTTGCCCTTTCTGCAGCCGGTTCGCAGGCCGCCGAGCCTCGTGACATCGGGCAGGCGGTGATGATCAAGAACCAGGTCACCGCCGCCGACCAACAGCAGGAGAAGCGGCAGCTCGCCAAGGGCGACGCCGTGCACGAGCAGGAGCTGCTCGAGACGAAGACCGTCTCGCACGGCGAGTTCCGTCTGGCCGACGACACCAAGATCGCGCTCGGGCCCAATGCCCGCCTCGTGCTCGACAAGTTCGTCTACGATCCGAACGTGACCGGCAAGCAGGTGCTGATCAACTTCGCGGTCGGCGCCTTCCGCTTCATCTCTTCCAGCAAGGACCCGACCGGCTACGAGCTGAAGACCCCGACCGCCACGCTCGGCGTGCGCGGCACGGTGTTCGACTTCTACGTCGGTGAGAAGGGCTCGATGGCGGTGCTGATGCACAAGGGCGCCGTCGACGTCTGTGCGGCCGGCTGCAAGCTGCACAAGAGACTGGGCCGGCTGGCCTTCGTCACGCCTTCGGGCAAGGTCGTACTTCGCAGGTACTGGGATCGTAAGCTGATGCCGGGCGTCCAGATCAAGCAGGCGTTCCCGTTCCTCGGCAAGAAGCTGATGATCGACGACGTCATCCGCACCGCGAACCTGACGGCGCCGGCGAGCAAGGCTGCGCCCGCGGCCAGCAAGCAAGCGAAGGCGGCGATCGCACCGACGTTTGCCTTCAATGCCGAGGGCACGATGTTCGGCCTCGGCTTCACGACCGTCAGCCAGCCGGGTCCGGTCGGCGGCCGCGCCGGCGGCCCGGGCAACGGCAACGGCAATTCGCCCAATGCCGGCAACGGCGGCGGCAACCTCGGCGGCAGCGGGCCGGGCACCGGCAACGGCGGCAGCAACAACGGCGGCGGTGGAGGCGGCAGCAACGGCGGAGGTGGGGGTAACGGGGGAGGCGGCGGCAATGGTGGTGGGAACGGGGGCGGCAACGGTGGAGGCGGCGGGAACGGCGGAGGCAACAGGTGACACCGGCCGAGCCCAAACGTCTCTCTTCCAGCTCTCGCAACTTATCCGAGTGAGCGGCGCGCTGCGGCTGGCGCTCCAAGCGGATGAGCTCTTGTGAGGCGCCTCATGCTCACACTCGACCCTGTCGACAGCCTCGATGTGCACATCCTTGTCGACAACGTCACCGACAATCTCTCAAGCGTACCCGCGTTCGTCGAGACGGAAATCACCGCCCTCGATAGGCGTCGCAACTACGCATACGCTCTTGCGGGCAGCTGCCTGTGTTGTGCGGCGCATGGGCTCTCCTGCCTGATCACGACGACCAGTGGCTCGGTCCGCCGCACGCTGCTTTTCGACACGGGTCCGGAGGACCGCGTCTTCGAGCAGAACATATCTCGCCTGGCCGCCGACCTGTCCCCAGTTGAGGCCATCGTTCTGTCCCACGGACATTGGGACCACGGCGGCGCGATGCTGCGGGCTCTCCAGCTGATCCGCGACCGGAACGGCGGCGCCGCGATTCCCTACTACGCGCACCCCGACATGTTCCGGCAGCGTGCATCCAAACTCGGCAACGGTGCGATGCGTCTCATGGAGAACGTGCCGAGCATCGATGCTCTGACAGCGTATGGCGCGCGTGTCATCAATACGACCGAGCCGCAGCTGGCGCTCGATGGCACGGCGTACGTGAGTGGTGAGATCCCGCGCGTGACGCCGTTCGAGACGGGCCTTCCGGGCCAGCATCGGCGCACGCTCGACGGTAAGGACTGGGAGCTCGATGAGCTCATCGTGGATGAGCGCTTTGTCGCCGTTCATGTGAAGGGCAAGGGCCTTGTCGTATTCACCGCGTGCTCGCATGCCGGCGTCATCAATGTGCTGACCGGCGCCGAAGCGTCTTTTCCGGGCATCCCGCTCTACGCAGTGCTTGGCGGCTTGCATCTTTCGGGAACCAACGAGCGGATAATTCCGCAGACCGTCGAGGCGATGCGGCGCTTCGATCTCTCGGTCATCGCCGCGGGACACTGCACCGGGTGGCGGGCCATGACTGCGCTTGCCAACGCATTCACCGATGCAAAGTTGGCACCTCTGGCGGTCGGCAAGCGGTACAGATTTTCTTCCGCCACGCGGTAGGCGGCCGCTAGAAGCCCTTGCGCGCACAGGCGCCGGCCTGCGGCTCGGCGGCAAAGCGCGCCGCGGTCCACGCCATGAGAGGCTCTTCGAGCGGCGTCCCCGGCTGTACGATCCCGCCGTGGTCAGGTTCAGCGAACGTCCAGTATTCCAGCCGCTGTCCGGCGGCGCAGCGCTCGTCGACATACTGATCGGTTGCCGCCGGCGGCACGACGTTGTCGGTGAGGCCCTGCGCGATCACCACCGGCGCTGCGATCGGCCGATCCGCCGTGTTCTGTTTCAGCCGCGCCGCCAGCGCCGCGTTGGTGCTCGTCGCCAATGCCCGCCCTTCGAAGGTTGCAGAGAGCGCCGCGATCCGCTGCGGATCCTCGGGTGGAACGAACCCGCACAAGGTGACGATCTCGCGCGCGGCCGCCAGCGCCTCTGGGCGCAACGACTGCTCGAACGTCAGGTCCGGATAGAAGGGGCTGTAGGACCGCGCAACGTAAGGCCCGAGCCGCTTGTCGACTGCCGGGTTCATCTCGAGGATGTTCATCATGTTCGCGGCCGGCGCGATGGCTGCAATGCCGGCGATCTCGATCTCGGGTGCGTAGTGCTTGCCGACGATGCCGGTCCACAGGGCAGTGTGTCCGCCCTGCGAGTGGCCCCAGACCACCGTCCGTGTGTCGAGCACAAGACCGGGCATCTCCCGTGCGGCGCGCAACGAGTCGAGTCCAGCGCGCGCCTCGCCCTCGCCGATGAGATAGGGATGCGGGCCACCCTGCTCGGCGAACGAGTAGTCCGTCGCAACGATCACCCAGCCCGCCTTGACGACGCCGTCGAGCGCGGGGATGCCGAGCGTCGGCACCGACACCAGCGACGGCATGCACCTCTGCAGCAGCCCGGTCGTGCCGTGCACCCAGGTGATTATGGGCCGCGGGCCGGCGGGCGGATCGGCAGGCGCGAACACGGTCGCGACCGCGGTCGCGGGCGTCGTGTCGTTCACCGTGGTCGTATAGAGAATGCGCCAGCCGCGCATGCCGGGGGGCAGCATCACGTTCTCGAGCGGCTCGCTGCGCGACAGCACGCCGGGCCTAGCCGGCACTTCAGCCGGCGGATCGTAGAACGCATCCGGCGCGCGCGCGGTGACGCCGGCCGGGCTCGGGGCTGGCGCGGATTGCTCGGCCGACGCAATGGGCGGACTGCCGACGCCGTCTGCGAGCAGCGCAAACAGGACTGCGAATTGGAGCAAGGGACGTGCTGGAGCAATGCGCATGGGCTGACACTCGATGTGTTGCCCCTCCCAGCCTTCCGCCCAAGTCTCACCATACTCCATGACGCAGCCTGTGCTGGCAACTTCCACCACTGGATCGAGCTTACGCGGCGTTCTGTTCGGCCCAGCCGCGCAGTAGCTCCTTGTCCGGCACGGTGACGATGTGGGTCCCCTGGAAGGTGAGGACACGCGCGCGCCTGAGGATGTGGATCTGGCGGCTCACGGTCTCGATGGTGAGGCCCAGGAAGTCGGCAATGTCCCCGCGCGAGATCGGCAGTGTGAAGCGTATCGAGCCATCCCATTCGCCGCTGCAGCTGGTCATGCTCTGGCGTTCGGCGAGAAGCAGGAACAAACTCGCCACGCGCTCGGTTGCCGACTTCCTGCCGAGCAGCAGCATCCATTGGCGGGCCGCCGCCAGCTCGGCGTAGGCGTGCCGGACGAGGAGCTCTTGCATCGCGGGATGGTCGGCCAGGATCGCGCGGAACTCCGCGCCGCCGATCTGGCAGATCTCGAGCGGCGTGGCAGCCTCCGCCATGAGCGTGCCTGCGGAGGCAAAAGGGTCGCCGACGAGATCGCCCGGAAACTGCAGGGCGACGATCTGCTGGCGGCCGTCTGCGAGCGCGTCGACGAGCTTGACCACGCCCGAGACCACGGTCGCGACGCCCTGCTCGTCGGGCGCGGCAGGCGCGATCAGCTGGCCCGTCGCAATGCGCCGGCGTACGGACAGCCGGTTCATTCGGGCAAGCGCATCCGGCGGCAGCGCCCGGCACAAGGCCTTGTTGCGAACGGCGCAGGTTTCGCAGGCGATGCGCATCGTCAGGTCCGATCTCCGAGGCAGCTGATACCGCGCCTATCAAGGCGCGTTCGCCGCATCCGAAAATTGATCTCGATCAAGCAGTGGTCGGCGGCCTCGCCGATCATGCCTGCTGCCGGGCCGGCCGCCGTACCCGGTACTGCGTGTTACTGCCACGCGGTGCCGCTTGCGGAGGCCGGCTCGTACTCTTTGTTTGCGCTTGTTGGTCACGGCTACCCGTGACAACCTCCGCCCCGGGATAGAAGGGCGCAACGAGCTGCGGGACGGCATCGGCGTGAACGAGAGCGAGTTCGTCGGCTACACCGTGACCTACGGCCGCGGCGAGACCCAGTTTCCGGTTTACGTGATGGGCTTCCTGGCGACGCTGCTGATCGCCGGCGGCTTCGCGAGCGGCTATACCGCCGTGTTCGCGATGGGTGTCGCCGCGGCGGCCATCGCCTACTTCCACTTCCCCCTGCTCGATACCCAGCGGCCGAGAATCGGCGCCAATCAGTACGGCATCTTTATCGACGCCTTCGGCCTCATCAAATGGCGGGCGGTGAAAAGCATCGAGCTGGTGCCGATCGCGGTGCGCGCTTCCACCGTCAATGAGCTGCAGATCGCGCTCGACCAGCCGCTCAACAG
>JBIOVC010000096.1:0-9498 GCA_044867545.1 Hyphomicrobiaceae bacterium
GACCGCGGCAAGGTGCTCGATGCCGAGGCGCTCGAAAGGTTCAAGGAGGTCAAGGGGAGCGAGTGGGGCCGCTACCGCGACGTCGACGGCGACGCGATCCCCTACCGCACGCTGCCTGGCGCCCACCCGACAAAGGGTGCCTTCTTCACCCGCGGCACGTCGCACGACGAGAATGCACGCTATACCGAGGACGGCCGCATCCACGCCCGTGTCCTCGACCGCATCCAGCGGAAGTTCGGCACCGCGGCGCAACTCGTGCCGAAGCCGGAGATCGATCTCGGCGACGCAGGGGCCGACACCGGCGTGATCTACTACGGTTCCTCGCGGCCGGCGGTGCTCGAGGCGCTCGAAGGCTTGCGGCGCGACGGCCACCGGCTCAACGTGATGCGGATCAAGGCGTTTCCGTTCTCCGACGAGGTCCGCGCGTTCTGTGCGGCGCACGACCGGCTGATCGTCGTCGAGCAGAACCGCGACGCCCAGATGCGCTCTCTGCTGATGGTCGATGCGGACATCGCCGGCGAGAAGCTGATCCCGGCGCTGAGCTACGACGGGCGGCCGCTGACGGCCAACTTCGTGCGCCGCGCCATCCTCGATGTGATTGCTCCGGCCAAGGCCGACGCGGCCGAATAGGAAGACTCCGATGAGCTATATCGCCAAGCCTGCCGCCTACCATCCGGCACTGAGGAAGAATGCGCTCGGTCTGACGCATCGCGACTACGAAGGATCGATGTCGACGCTGTGCGCCGGCTGCGGGCACGACTCGATCACCGCCGCGATCATCGAGGCCTGCTTCGAGCTCGATCTGCCGGCGCACCGCGTCGCCAAGGTCTCCGGCATCGGCTGCTCGTCGAAGGCGCCGACCTACTTCCTCGGCAAGAGCCACGGCTTCAACAGTGTGCACGGCCGCATGCCGGCGGTCGCAACCGGCGGCAATCTCGCCAACCGCGACCTCGTCTACATCGGCGTGTCGGGCGACGGCGATACGGCCGCGATCGGGCTCGGCCAGTTCTGCCACGCGGTGCGCCGGCGGCTGAACATGGTCTACATCGTGATGAACAACGGCTGCTACGGACTGACCAAGGGCCAGTTCTCCGCCACCAACGACAAGAGCTCACCGTCGAAGAAGGGCGAGCCCAATCCCTTCGAGTCGATCGATCTCTGCCAGCTCGCGATCCAGCTCGGCGCCGGCTTCGTCGCCCGCTCGTTCTCCGGCGACAAGGGCCAGCTCGTGCCGCTGATCAAGGCGGCGATCGGCTACAGCGGCTTCGCCTTCCTCGACGTGATCTCGCCGTGCGTCACCTTCAACAACCACCACACCTCGACGAAGAGCTACGAGTACGTGCGCCAGCACAACCTGGTGACCGGGACGCTCGACTTCGTGCCGGAGGAGGAGGAGATCAAGGTCGACTACCCGGAGGGAGATGCGGTGGCGGTGCGCATGCACGGCGGCTCGATGCTTCGGCTGCAGAAGCTCGCCCCCGACTATGATCCGCGCGACTCCGACAAGGCGCTGATGACGATCCGCAAGGGCCTCGCCGGCGGAGAGGTGGTGACGGGGCTGCTCTACGTCGAGGAGGAGCAGAAGGACCTGCATGGCATTCTCGGTACCAGTCCGCGGCCGCTCAACGCCGTGCCGATGGCCGAGCTCTGTCCCGGCTCCAAGGTGCTCGAGACCATCAACGCCCGGCTCCGCTAGCCGGCCGACCGCCTTCAGTCCGCTCGCGAGCGGGCCCGCTTCGCCTCTGGCAGCTCATGTCCCTGCCAGCGGCTGCGGATGTAGGCGCGGCGGGTCGTATCGTCGGATGCGAGCGCACCCAGTATGACCGCCTCCAGGAGCTTGCGAAGTCTCGCCGGCTCCGGCGGATGCTCCCCTGCCAAACCCGGAAGTCTCTCAGGGCCCGTGCGTGCCACGTCGCGGCGGCGCAAGCTCATCAGATGTCTCCATCGGCGCATTCCTGCTGTCTGAACGAACGGAGACGCAACCAAAATGGATCCTCACCTGGATAAACACGTGCAAACCGGATGCCAGACGTCGAACCACCCATTTCACGCAGAAAAGGCGTGCAGCGGAACACGAGGCCAGCGGTCCGTGAATCACGATTGTGCAGACTGCTGCTCAATTGAGCGGGCGGCGGAACGCTGAGCTGCAGCGCAAAAAAGCGACCGGGCCGCCCGAAGGGCAGCCCGGCACAGTCGAGCGGTGAAGCACCCGTTCCGTACTCAACTCGAATAGGCGCGCTCACCATGCTCGGAGAGATCGAGGCCCTCGCGCTCCTCGCTTTCCTCGACGCGCAGGCCGAACACCATGCTGCAGATCAGGTAGATGATGATCGAGCCGATCCCGGACCAGCCGAGCGTCAGCAGCACGGCCTTGCCCTGGGCAGTCATCTGGAAGTCGCGATCATAAGCTGCCACGATCGCCTCACCGGGCTTCGACACGTAGTCGAGGATGCCGGAGCCGCCGTATTCGGGACTGACCAGCAGACCCGTCGCCAGCGCACCGATGATGCCGCCGATGCAATGGACGCCGAACACGTCGAGGCTGTCGTCGTAGCGAAGCAGCGTCTTGATGCCCGAGCAGAAGATCATGCAGATCACGCCGGCAACGGCCCCGAGCGCCATGGAGCCCATGGGACCGGCAAAGCCCGATGCGGGGGTGACGGCAACGAGGCCGGCGATGGCGCCCGATGCGATGCCGAGCAATGACGGCTTGCGCTTGAAGAGCCATTCCATCAGCGCCCAGCTCAATGCCGCGGCCGCGGTGGCGACGAACGTGTTCATCATCGCAAGCGCCGCGGTCCCGTTCGACTCCAGGTTGGAGCCGGCATTGAAGCCGAACCAGCCGACCCACAACATGGCAGCCCCGGTCAGCGTCAACGGCAGGTTGTGCGGCGGCATCGCCTCTGTGCGGTAGCCGGTGCGCTGGCCGAGCATGATCGCGCCGACCAGTCCGGCGATGCCCGCATTGATGTGGACGACGGTGCCGCCGGCGAAATCGATGGCGCCCCACTGGAAGATGAGGCCGGCGTCGGCCTGCACGGCAGCCAATGCCGCTTCGGCCTCGGCCTTGGCGTTGCCCGTGGCCGCCGCCACTGCCTTTGCCGCATCCGCCAAGGCGTCGGGGCCGGCCCAGTACCACACCATGTGGGCGATCGGGAAGTACACAAACGTGACCCACAGGCCTATGAACAGCAGGAGCGAGGAGAACTTCATGCGTTCGGCGAACGCTCCGACGATGAGCGCCGGGGTGATGGCAGCGAACGTCATCTGGAAGGCAATGTAGACGAGCTCCGGAATCGCAATGCCGTTCGAGAACGTGGCCGCAACGGTGGTGGCGTCGACCCCCATCAGGAACGCCTTGGATAGGCCCCCGACGTAGCTGTTCAAGGAGCCGCCGTTGGTGAATGCGAGACTGTAGCCGTAGAAGACCCAGATCAGCGTGACGAGGCAGACGCAGGCAAACACCTGCATCAGGACCGACAGCGCATTCTTGCTCCGCACCATGCCGGCGTAGAACAGCGCCAGCCCCGGCACCGTCATCATCAGCACCAGCACGGTCGCCGCCATCATCCAGGTGGTGTCGCCCTTGGCGACCGTCGCGGCCATCGCCGCGTCCGGAGCAAGGGCGGCCCATAGGACGGCGGCCGCGACAATTGGAAGGCGAAGCAAGTGCTGCGTCATGACAGTTCCCCCAGTACAGCTCATCAAACGTCCTTGCGCTTTCAGATCGCGGCTTCGTCCATCTCGCCGGTACGAATGCGAACGACCTGGTTCAGCGCCGATACGAATATCTTCCCGTCACCGATCTCGCCGGTGCGGGCGCTCCCGATCAGGGCCTTGACGACCTTGTCCGACTGCTCGGATGGGACCGCCACCTGCACCATGACTTTCGGGATCAGGTTGGTTTCGTATTCGGCGCCGCGATAGATTTCCTTGTGGCCCTTCTGGCGGCCGAAGCCCTTCACCTCGCTGACGACCATGCCCGTCACGCCTGCATCGTTCAGGGCCTTGCGCACGTCGTCGAGCTTGAATGGCTTGATCACAGCAGTAATCATCTTCATGGTTTGGCCTCCCCAACTCGGATCGATAACCCGGTGCCGCAGCCCAAATGCCACCGCAAACCCTGTGCCAACGCATCGGCCGCCACCAACGCTTTGATCGGGCTCGATTTCCCTTGTCATCGCCGGCTTTGCCGAACTAGCCTCTGTAGGGGCCGCACAAAGCTTAGGCAGATATTGCCCATCCGCTTGGCTGCAGATTGGGCGCCTACGTCCTGACGCCCGGGCATCAATCTGCTAGGGCTCGATGGCGCCAAAATGCGGGCTCATATCGCGTGTGGCGCAGAGCGATGGTCGCGGTCATGGCACGGATCAACTACGAGGCCGAGTACAACAACCGCGCACGGGTTCCGGAGAGCGTCGACATCCATCTGAGATGGTCGTCGGCCTCCATGGCGGTGCGCCAGGTGCTTCGTTCCGAGCTCGACCAGCCCTATGGGCCCGCCGCGCGTCAGCGCTACGACCTGTTCCTCCCAGAGAACGTCGGCGAGCGTCCGCCGCACGTCATCTACATCCACGGCGGCTATTGGCAGCGCGGCGACCGCAAGGACTACAGCTTCGTCGCGAGCGAGCTCGTCGCGCGCGGGGTCGCCGTCGTCGTCCCCTCCTATTCGCTGTGCCCTGAGGTTCACATCGCCGACATCATCGAGGAGTTGCGCGCCCTGCTGCAGGCGACATGGCGGCAGTTCGGCTGCCGCCCGGCCGTCGTCGGCCATTCGGCGGGCGCGCATCTGGCTGCCGCGTTGCTCGCAACCGACTGGAGCCGAGTCGCTGACGTGCCGGCCGACCTGGTCCTTTGCGCCTACGCGCTCAGCGGGGTCTACGACCTGGAGCCGGTGATGAACACCTCCAACGGGGATGTGCTGCGGCTGACCTCGGACACCGCGCGCGCGGCAAGCCCCTTGCTTTGGCCGCCGCCGCCGTCCGATCGCGTGTTTGTGGCGGCCGTCGGCGGCGCGGAGAGCCAGGAGTTCCTGCGCCAGAGCCTAGAGGTCGTCGGGCGGTGGTCGGCGGCCGGCGTAAAGGCCGAGTGCGTAGTGGTGCCCGGCAAGAACCATTTCACGATCGTGGACGAGCTTGCGCGCGGCGACAGCGCGATGGTGGCGCGCATCCTGGATTTCGCCTACAGCGTGGCGGCGATCTGAAATTTTCAAGTCCTGCCGGACTTTGCGCCGGACTGAACAAGCTGCGGGCAGACATACCGCCCGCGCGCCCGTGAGACATCAGCGTCACTTGATCCAGTTCCCAATCTGCCCCACAAGCAGCAGGCGTTCGCGAGGGAAACGAGCAATGGCCATTCTCGTCGACAAAGGTACCAAGGTCCTCTGCCAGGGCATCACCGGCAGCCAGGGCACGTTCCACACCGTCCAGGCGCTGGACTACGGCACGCAGATCGTCGGCGGCGTGACCCCGGGCAAGGGCGGCACCAAGCACCCGGACCCCAAGCTCGCCGGCGTTCCGATCTTCGACACCGTGCTCGCGGCGAAAGAGAAGACCGGCGCGACAGCCACGTCGATCTACGTGCCGCCGCCGTTCGCTGCCGACGCCATCCTCGAGGCGATCGATGCCGAGATCCCGTTGATCGTCGCCATCACCGAGGGTGTCCCTGTAATGGACATGGTGAAGGTCAAGCGCGCGCTGTCGGGCAGCAAATCGCGGCTGATCGGGCCGAACTGCCCCGGCGTGCTGACCCCAGGCGAGTGCAAGATCGGCATCATGCCGGGCAACATCTTCAAGAAAGGCAACGTCGGCATCGTCTCGCGCTCTGGAACGCTCACTTATGAAGCGGTCAAGCAGACGACGGATGCGGGTCTCGGGCAGTCGACCGCGGTCGGCATCGGCGGCGATCCGGTCAAGGGCACCGAGTTCATCGACATGCTCGACATGTTCATCTCCGACGCCGCCACCAACGCGATCATCATGATCGGCGAGATCGGCGGCTCGGCCGAGGAGGAGGCGGCAGAGTACATCCGCGAGCAGGCCAGGAAGGGCCGCAAGAAGCCGATGGCGGGGTTCATCGCCGGCGTCACCGCGCCGCCGGGCCGGCGGATGGGGCATGCCGGGGCCATCATCTCGGGCGGCAAGGGTAAGGCCGAGGACAAGCTTGCAGCCATGCGCGCGGCGGGCATCGCCATTGCGGATAGTCCCGCCTCCCTCGGGACAACCCTGCTCGAGGTCTTAAAACGGTAGACGAGCTATACTAAATCAGGTTTGTGTGCCGGCAGAGCGCCCCCGCGGGGCGCTTCGTCGTGTCTGAAGCGGTGGCGTTGCGAGGCACAAGCATCCAAAGAGGCCAAATCCGACATGTCCCGACAAGCGCAGAACGAAGCCTTCGCGCGCACATCCTTCCTGCACGGCGTCAACGCCGCCTACATCGAGGAGATGCAGGCCCTCTACGAGCGCAATCCCGGAGCCGTCAGCGATGAATGGCGGCTGTTCTTCCAGAGCCTCAACGAGGAGCAAGGCAAGGGGCGGCCGGAGGGGAACGGCCCCTCCTGGGCACGACCGCTGGAGGAGCTGAGCCAGAACGGCGATTCCGAGCTCGTCGGCGCGCTGACCGGCGACTACGAGTCCGCCGAGCGAGCGCTGCGCGACAAGCTGCAGGCGCGCGCAAGTGCAGCCGGCTTCGAGCTGACCGGCGCTGCCGCGCTCCGCACCACACAGGATTCGATCCGCGCGCTGATGCTGATCCGCGCCTACCGGGTGATGGGACATCTCGCCGCCGACCTCGATCCGCTCGGATTGAGCGAGCGGCGCGTGCACCGTGAGCTGAAGGCCGAGACCTACGGCTTCACCGCGGCCGACCTCGACCGGCCGATCTTCATCGATCGCGTGCTGGGCCTCGAGACCGCGACCGTCAGGCAGATCCTCGCCATCCTGCGCCGTACCTACTGCCGGCAGATCGGCGTCGAGTTCATGCACATCACCAACCCGGCGCAGAAGGCTTGGATACAGGAGCGGATCGAGGGCGAGGAGAAGGACATCCGCTTCACCGTCGAGGGCAAGAAGGCGATCCTCAACAAGCTGATCGAGGCGGAGCTGTTCGAGAAGTTCGCCGAGGTCAAGTACACCGGAACCAAGCGGTTCGGCCTCGAGGGCGGCGAGGCGATGGTGCCGGCGCTCGAGCAGATCATCAAGCGCGGCGGCCAGCTCGGCATCCGCGAGATCGTGATCGGCATGGCCCACCGCGGCCGCCTCAACGTGCTCGCCAACGTCATGGGCAAGCCCCACCGCGCGATCTTCAACGAGTTCAAGGGCGGATCGTTCAAGCCCGACGAGGTCGAAGGCTCGGGCGACGTCAAGTACCACCTGGGTGCGTCGTCCGACCGCTCGTTCGACGGCAACAACGTTCACCTGTCGCTGACCGCCAACCCCTCGCACCTCGAGATCGTCGATCCGGTGGTGCTCGGCAAGGTCCGCGCCAAGCAGGACCAGCACAACTGTCCGCCCGACGACCGTCGCCCGGTGCTGCCGTTGCTGATCCATGGCGACGCGGCATTCGCAGGCCAGGGCGTAGTGGCCGAATGCTTCGGCCTTTCCGGGCTGAGGGGCCACCGCACCGGCGGCTCGATCCACTTCATCATCAACAATCAGATCGGCTTCACCACCAATCCGCGCTACTCGCGCTCCTCGCCCTATTGCTCGGACGTGGCCAAGATGGTCGAGGCGCCGATCTTCCACGTCAACGGCGACTACCCGGACGCGGTGGTGCACGTCGCCAAGATCGCGACCGAGTTCCGCCAGAAGTTCCAGAAGCCGGTCGTCATCGACATGTTCTGCTACCGCCGCCACGGCCACAACGAGTCGGACGAGCCGGCGTTCACGCAGCCGCTGATGTACAAGCGGATCAAGGAGCATCCGACCACGCTCGAGATCTACGCCAAGCGGCTGATCGACGAGAAGGTGGTGACCGAGAGCGAGGTCGACGGCATGCGGGCGCGGTTCCGCGCGAGCCTCGACGAAGAGTTCGGGTTGTCGGACTCCTACAAGCCGAACAAGGCCGATTGGCTCGATGGCCGCTGGTCCGGGCTTGGCTTCGCCGACGACGACGTGCGCCGCGGCAATACCGGCGTCGAGCCGGACGTGCTGCGCGATGTCGGGCGGCGGATCACGGTGCTGCCCAACGATTTCAACGCGCACAAGACCGTGCGGCGCCTGATCGAACGGCGCCGCGAGATGATCGACACCGGCGCCGGGATCGACTGGGCGATGGCCGAGCAGCTGGCGTTCGGAACGCTGCTGAAGGAAGGCTATCCGGTCCGCCTCTCGGGCCAGGACGTCGAGCGGGGCACCTTCTCCCAGCGCCATTCGGTGCTGTTCGACCAGGAGGCCGAGCGGCGCTACACGCCGCTCAAGTACGTGAGCCCCGACCAGGCGCGCTTCGAGGTCATCAACTCGATGCTGTCGGAGGAGGCCGTGCTCGGCTTTGAGTACGGCTACTCGCTGGCCGAGCCCAAGGCGCTCGTCATCTGGGAGGCGCAGTTCGGCGACTTCGCCAACGGTGCGCAGGTGATCATCGACCAGTTCATCTCATCCGGCGAGCGCAAGTGGCTCAGGATGTGCGGGCTCGTGCTGCTGCTCCCCCATGGCTACGAGGGCCAGGGTCCGGAGCACTCCTCGGCGCGCTTTGAGCGTTACCTGCAGCTCTCCGCCGAAGACAACTGGCAGGTCGCCAATTGCACGACGCCGGCCAACTACTTCCACATCCTTCGCCGGCAGGTTCACCGCAACTTCCGCAAACCCCTCGTGCTGATGACGCCGAAGTCGCTGCTGAGGCACAAGTCGGTACACTCGCGGCTCGACGAGCTTGCGACGGGGACCTCGTTCCACCGCGTGCTATGGGACGATGCCGATTCGAGCAGGCACGACGTGCCGACCGGGGCGTTCCGGCTGAAGCCCGATGACGACATCCGCCGGGTGGTGCTGTGCACGGGCAAGGTCTACTACGACCTCGCCGAGGCGCGGGAGGCGGCGCGCATCGACGACGTCTACCTGTTGCGTGTCGAGCAGCTCTATCCGTTCCCGGCGCGCTCGGCGATGACCGAGCTCGCGCGGTTCCCGGGCGCCGAGTTCGCATGGTGCCAGGAGGAGCCGCGCAACATGGGCGCGTGGACCTTCGTCGAGCACAATATCGAATGGTCGCTTGATCGGATCGGTGCCAAGCGCACGCGGCCACGCTATGTAGGGCGTGCTGCCGCGGCTTCGACGGCGACCGGCCAGCTCTCGCGGCATCTGCAGGAGCAGAAGGCGCTGGTGGCGGAAGCGCTCGCGCCCTGATCCGGGTCGCAGCCGCGGCTGAGGCGGAACATGAATATCGATGAGCCCGCGTCGGGCGGCGCGGCGAGCTGGGGAGCCTAAGCGTCATGAGCGTGGAGATCAGGGTCCCGTCACTCGGCGAGAGCGTCACCGAGGCGACGGTCGGCCAGTGGCTGAAGAAGCC
>JBIOVC010000097.1:0-5952 GCA_044867545.1 Hyphomicrobiaceae bacterium
TGGTGAAGACCGTGGTGATCTCGGCGGCGGCGATGGCGATCACGATGACGGCGAGGACCGCCGCGATCATCGCCGCGTCGGCGGCCGGTCGCGCGAGCCACAGCGTCGAGATGGCGGCGGCGAGGACTAGGACCGATGCGGCGACCCAGGGCTTGCGCCGGCCGCTGCGGTCGGCAGCGGCTCCGAGCAGCGGGCTGCCGATCGCGATCAGTATGCCGGCGATGGAGGCGGCATAGCCCCACAGCGCCTGGCCGCGTGCGGGGTTCTCGGCGACTGCTGTCGTGAAATAGGGTGCGAACAGAAATGTCAGGATCAGCGTGTGGAACGGCTGCAGCGCCCAGTCCACCAGCACCCATCCGGCCAGCGCGCGGAACGGCACCGTCGTCGTCTTGTGCGGTTCCCTACTCACGGCATCGCCGATCAGTCGCCGGCGAGCGCGCGTACGCGCGAGGCGGCAACGGTCAGCCGCGACACGGTGATGTCAGGCGCTGCCGCGATCTCGTCGAGCGTGTGCTTGACCTGGGCAAGGCGGGCCGCGTTCGCCTCCAGCCAGGCCGCAAAGTCGGGGGCACCCTCGAAATGGTCGCGCATGGCGCTCTTTGCCAGCGACCGGCCCGCCGCCCGGATTGCCTCCAGGCCGCTGTCGATCGCGAGGCGATCGTAGTAGTCGGTGATCCTGAGAGCGGCGGCGCGTGACTCGAGCTCGCTGAGGCGGACGTAGTCGACGGCAGCGAGGGCTACGTGCGCGGTCTGCTCGATGCTGCGGCCGGTGTCGCCTGCTATGTCCGCGATGCCGGGCGCGAATTTCTGCACCTCGAAACGGGCCATGCTGCGTGCGAGGGCGTCAGGCACGCCGGCGGCCGTCAATTGCGTTGCCTGATCGGCGATACGGGCGAGCTGGTCGGGCGTGGCGACCTTTTCGAGTATCGCGTCGAGGCTCTCGACTGCGGGGCGGTAGCGCGCGATGAGTTCGGCCATCGATTGAGCGTGGGACTGCCTGAGCAGCCCGGCGGTTTGCTCGAGCAGCAGGTGCTGGGTCCGAGCGTAGAGATTGAGCTGCAGGGCGCCCTGGATCTTGCCGTCGAGCGCACCGATGGCGGTCCATATCTCTGGGAGTCCGAAGATGGCGCGGGCGGCCATGAACGCGTAGGCAATGTCAGCCACCGTGCGGCCGGTCTCGTCGGCAAGGCGGACGGCCATCGCCGGGCCGCCGCGGTTGATCATCGAGTTGGTGACGCGAGTCGCAATGATCTCGCGCCGCAACTGGTGCTTTCGAATCTCGTTTGCATACTTCTCGCGAAGCGCGGGCGGGAAGTACTCGAACAGCAGCCCTTCGCCGGCGCCATCGTCGGGCACCCTGCTCGCGAGCAGGTCGCGGTTCAGCGCGATCTTCGCCCAGCTCAGGAGCACTGCCAGCTCTGGCCGCGTCAGGCCGGTGCCGGCGGCCTGCTTCATCGCGATCTCGGGGTCGGAAGGCAGCGCCTCCAGCTTGCGGTCGAGCAGGCCGCGGTCTTCGAGCGCGCGCATCAGGCGGGAGAGGTAGCCGATGCTGTGCCGGCTGGCGCGCTCGGCGAGACTCAGTGCGAGCGACTGCTGGTAGTTGTTGACAAGAACGGCCGCGGCGACGTCCCCGGTCATCTCGGCGAGGACCCTGTTGCGCGCGGCGATGTCGAGCCGGCCGGCTGCAACGGCCGAGCCCAGCATGATCTTGATGTTGACCTCCTGGTCGGAGGTGTTGACGCCGGCCGAGTTGTCGATGAAGTCGGTGTTGAGGCGGATGCCGCGGCTCGCCGCGCCGACCCTGCTGCGCTGGGTCATGCCGAGGTTGGCACCTTCGCCGATCACCTTGGCCTGCACCTCGTCGGAGGTGATGCGGATGGCGTCGTTGGCGCGGTCGCCGACCTGCTCGTCGGTCTCCTCGGGAGCGCGGATATAGGTGCCGATGCCACCGAACCAGAGCAGATCCGTCTCCGACTTGAGCACCGTGTTGATCAGCTCGGCTGGCGTCATTGCTGCGGCATCGATGCCGAGCAGCGCCTTGATCTCCGGCGAGAGCGGGATCGACTTGGCGGAGCGCGAGAACACGCCTCCGCCCTTTGAAATCAGCGCCTTGTCGTAGTCCTGCCAGCTCGAACGCGGCAGGTCGAACAGCCGCTTGCGCTCGGCACAGCCTGTGGCGGCATCCGGTGTCGGGTCGATGAAGATATCGCGGTGGTCGAAGGCGGCGACGAGCTTGATCCCCTCCGACAGCAGCATGCCGTTGCCGAACACGTCGCCCGACATGTCGCCGACACCGGTGACGCGGAACGGCGTCTGCTGGATGTCGACATCCATCTCGCGGAAGTGGCGCTTGACGCTCTCCCAAGCGCCACGCGCGGTAATGCCCATCTTCTTGTGGTCGTAGCCGGCAGAGCCGCCGGAAGCGAACGCGTCGCCGAGCCAGAAGCCGCGCGAGACCGCAATCTCGTTGGCGAAGTCGGAGAACGTCGCGGTGCCCTTGTCGGCGGCGACAACCAGATAGGGGTCGTCGGCATCGTGGCGCACGACGCGGTCCGGCGGCACGACGGCGCCGTTCCTGATGTCGTCAGTGATCGACAGCAGCGCATTGATGAAGATGCGGTAGGCGGCGATGCCTTCCTTCATCACCGCTTCGCGGCTGCCGCCGCGGGGCAGCGCTTTCGGCAGGAAGCCGCCTTTGGCTCCGGTCGGCACGATCACCGTGTTCTTGACCTGCTGCGCCTTGCAGAGGCCGAGGACCTCGGTGCGGAAATCCTGCGTGCGGTCGGACCAGCGGATGCCGCCGCGGGCGATCTGGCCGAAGCGCAGGTGAATGCCTTCCACGCGCGGGCTGTAGACCCAGATCTCGCGGAACGGATGCGGCTCCGGCAACTCGTCGACGCGGGCGGAATCGAGCTTGAAGGCGATGGTTTCCGGGGGATTTCCCGCAGCATCCCGCTGAAAGAAATTGGTGCGCACGGTGGCCTGCACGAGGCCCAGATAACGGCGCAGTATCCGATCCTCATCCAAGCTCGCCACGCTCACCAATGCGCCTTCGATGCGCACTACAAGCGCGTCTGTTGCGTCCTTACGTGCATCTGGCGGCAGCTTGAGTTCAGGATCGAGGCGCGTTCGGAAGAGCTCGATCAGGTCGCGGGTGACGCCGGCGTGCCGGATGAGGGTGTCGGCCATGTAGCGTGGGCCAAATGGTGAACGGATTTGGCGGAGGTAGGCGGCGTAGGCGCGCATGGCGGCGGCCTCGCGCCAGTCGGCGCCGGTGGCGAGGATCAGTCGGTTGAATGCGTCGCTGTCCGCCTGACCACTGCACACGGCACGGAAGCACTGCTCCATGCGCTGGTCGTGACGGGCGAGATCGATCGGCAGGCCGTCGGCCGAGGCGAGCGTCATATCGTGGAGTACGACGGTTCGCGGGCCGCCGGCGAACTCGGGCTTGAGCTCGTAGCTGCGCTCGTCGATGACGGAGAAGCCGAGGTTCTCCAGAACCGGCACGCGTTCCGAGAGCGGGATCGGCGTATCGAAGCGATAGACCGCGGCGCGGGCCTCGGTCTGAGGGGCGCCCTCCTCGCGGTAGAAGTCGATTGCGATGGGGCGGTCGGGGCCCAGGCGCTCGATGCGCTGGATGTCGGCGATTGCGCGGGTTGCGGGATAGGTATCGGCATACGCGGCAGAGAACGCCTTGGCGTACTTCGGGGCCAGCGCGCCGAGCTCGGGACCGGCGAGTACCAGCGCGCTTGCGAGCTGATCCGGCCAGGTCCGCATGATCTCGATGATCTCGCGCTCGAGCGTCCGCTCGTCGACGTCGGGGCGCGGACCGTCGTTGCGGCCGATAATGAAATGGACGCGGACCAGCGGTCCTTCGGGGAAATACGGCGTGAAGGCGGTGACGCGGCCGTTGTAGGCGTCGGCGAGCAGCGCGCCGATCCGCTCGCGGACGGCGCTCGTGTAGCGGTCGCGCTGGACATAGACGAGGACGGAGACGAAGCGGTCGAACCGGTCGGGCCGCATGAAGACGCGCACGCGGGGCCGCAGCTCGAGGTCCAGGATGCCCTGCGCCCAGGCCAGCACGGTCCTCTCGCCGATCCGGAACAGCTCATCGCGCGGGAAGGTCTCGAGCACGTTGAGCAGCGACTTCGCCGCGTGGCTGCCGGCCGGGAAGCCCGAGCGGGCGATGACGTTCTCGACCTTGCGGCGCAGGAACGGGATCTGGCGCGGGCTTTCGGTGTAGGCGGTGGAGGTGAACAGGCCGACGATGCGAATCTCGCCGGCGATGGAGCGGTCCGGCCGGTAGGTTTTCAGGCCGATGTAGTCCATGTGCGCGCGGCGGTGGATGCGCGAGTAGAGATTCGACTTGGTGATGATGAACGGCTGCGCTGCGAAGAAGTCGCGGCGGATCTCGGGCGTCATCAGCAGCGCCTCGCGGCGGCGGCTCAGCACGAATAGCGAAGGATCGCGCAGGACGCCGAGGCCGGTGCCCTCGATCGGCACGAGCTCGCCGGTCTCCTCGCTGCCCTGGAGGCGATACTCGCGCATGCCGAGGAAGGTGAACTGGCCCTCGCGCAGCCAGCGCAGGAAGGCGACCGATTCGGAGATCGCGTCGCGCGGCAGGTTCGGCGGCGAGCGTTCGAGGCTCAGGATCGCCTTGTCGAGGCGCGCGAGCATCGCCTGCCAGTCGCCGACGGCGAGGCGGACGGCGCCAAGCACATCGGACAGGCCCTGCTCGATGCCGGTGCGGGTGTTGTCGTCGATTTGAGGCAGATGCAGGGTGATGAAGCTCTCCTGGGCACCATCACGCCAGTTGCCGTCTCCCGGCCCGCGGATCGCGGTCAGCCGGCCGGCTGCATCGCGCCTCGCCTTGAAGATCGGGTGCAGGACGAGCGCCGGCTCGAGGTTGTGTGCCTGCACCTCGCCCATGACGCTGTCGACCAGGAACGGCATGTCGTCGTTCAGGATCTCGAGCACGGTGAGCACCGAAGCCGCGCCGGCGTCGGAGAGCGTCTGATTATGGGTGCGGAGCTTGTGCTGCCCCTTGGGCTTCTCGGAGATGAATGTGAACGCGCGGGCGGCAAGGCTGGCGAGGTCCTTGGCGTCGTATCCGGCGAGGCTGTCGGCGTCGAGGCCGCCGTAGAGGAGAGCCGCAAACGCCTGCCGCTCACGGTCGGGCGCGAGGTGCCTGGCGATCTCCTGTGCGAGGCTCGCCTCGGGGCGGTCATCCGTGGCAGGGCGGTCGAGTGCCATCGCGGTCGTTCTCCCTTCCTCGCTCGCAGGTTCGTCGCGCCGGCGTTGTGGGCTTGGCGGCCGATAGTACCGCTCAACTGTCCTGCCGGTCGAGCAAGGAGCCCGAGCGGTAGCACGAATGTGTGGATGTTCTGCGATGCACGAAAAACATGAAGCCCGGCCGATCTGACCGGGCTTCACAGCTTCACAGCTCGTGGGCGTGCTCCCTACGCCGCGGCCTTCACCGGCACGCCGTTGACCGCGAGCTGACCGCCGCGCACGGTGATCTTCACCGTCTCGCCGTCCTTGACCTTGCCGGCGAGCACCTGCCCGGCGAGCGGGTCCTGGACGTTCTTCTGGATCACGCGCTTTAAGGGACGCGCGCCGTAGGCCGGGTCGTAGCCCTGGTTGGCGAGCCAGGTGCGAGCCGCGTCGTCGAGTTGCAGGGTGATCTTGCGGTCGGTGAGCAGGCTCTGCAGGCGCGCGATCTGGATATCGACGATCTTCGTCATCTCCTCGCGCTTCAGGCGGTGGAACAGGATGATCTCGTCGATCCGGTTCAGGAACTCCGGGCGGAACTTGGTCTTCATCTCGGCCATCACGTACGGCCGCACGGCGTCGACGTCCTCGCCTTCCTTCTGGTTGACGAGGTATTCCGAGCCGATGTTGGACGTCATGATGATCAGCGTGTTCTTGAAGTCGACGGTGCGCCCCTGTCCG
>JBIOVC010000098.1:0-10027 GCA_044867545.1 Hyphomicrobiaceae bacterium
CGACGTCGGCGAGCGCCAGCCGCCGCTGGTCGCGCCCGCGCAGCGCTTCCGCGATCGGCCGGAGCGCCGCGCGACGCATGATGTTTGCGCTGCCGTAGAACAGCGTCTCGACCTGCACGTCATAAAGCCGCGCCGACTCCTCGGAGAGGTAGCCGCCGGTCTGGAAATGGAAGTCCTGCGCGAAGTAGTCGGGCAGCCCGTTGGTGTCCGCCGCCGCGCGCACGGTTGATGCGTCCCGCGTCTGGCGGCGGCTGAGCGCGCCCGGAAGGTCCCGGAACATCTGGCGCAGGCGCGCGAGGTGGTCGGCGAGCGCAAGGCCTTCATCGTCGATCGGCGGATAGATGCCGTCGCGGACGCCCTCCGCATCCGCGACCAGCAGCCGGCCGACCTCGGCGAGGATCGCCTCTTGTGACGGCACCGGCCGTGTCGGACGGTACGGCACGCGTGCGCCGAGCCGCTCCGCCTCGCGGTCGGCGAGCTGGTTGATGCCCCAGTACCAGGTAAAGCGCAGCGCGTTGTGCGCGAGCTGGGACGCCATGCCGAGCGGGTTGGCCATCTTGCCGTCTCCGAAATCCGCTACAGTCTCTCAGACAATCGATGCCGGGGCAATTTGGCCGGTCTCGTCTCGATCACCGATATGCGGGGGGTTAGGAATGCCGCGCTACGACCGCATCGTGATCCTGACGGGATCCGGGATATCGGCCGAATCGGGCGTGGCGACGTTCCGCGACAAGGACGGCATCTGGGCGAAATACGACTACCGCGAGGTGGCGACGCCCGAGGGCTTTGCGCGCAACCCTGCCCTCGTGCATAACTTCTACAACCAGCGCCGCCGCGCCCACAAAGGCATTGCACCGAACGCCGCCCACCACGCGCTCGCCCGGCTGGAGCGCGAGCACAGGGGCGAGGTCGTCGTGGTGACGCAGAACGTCGATGCACTGCATGAGGCGGCCGGCTCGACCCGGCTCATTCACATGCACGGCGAGTTGATGAAGGCGCTCTGCGTCTGCTGCGAGGCGCAGCATCCTTGGGCTGACGACCTTTCGACCACCACCGTCTGCCCCGCATGCAAGGAGTCCGGCGGCATGCGTCCCGACGTCGTCTGGTTCGGCGAGATGCCCTACCACATGGAGCGGATCGCCGAGCTGCTGGCGGCGGCCGACCTGTTCATCTCGATCGGCACCAGCGGCAACGTCTATCCGGCTGCCGGCTTCGTTGCCGAGGCGCGCGCCCACGGCGCCCACACGGTCGAGCTGAACCTCGAGCCCTCGGAAGGCGTGAGCCTTTTTCGCGAGGCGATCCACGGCCCGGCCGGCAAGCTCGTCCCGGTCTACGTCGAGCGGTTGCTCGCCGCGTGATGGTGGCTACCGGCGCAGTACCGCCACCGCCTCAACCTCGGCGGAGAACACGAACTGGTCGACCGGCGTGACCCGCTCGATCTTGTATCCGCCATCGACCAGGATGCGAGCGTCACGCGCGAGCGTGGCCGGATTGCAGGACACTGCGACCACGACCGGCACCTTGGATTTGGCGAGCGCCTCGGCCTGCGCCTTGGCGCCTGCGCGCGGCGGATCGAGCACGACCGCGCCGAACGGCTCGAGCTCTTTCCGCGACAGCGGCTCGCGCATCAGATCGCGGACCTTGGTCTCGACCGACTTGATGCCCTGCGCATGCAGCGCCGCGTCGCGAAGTGCGGAAAGCGCCGTCCGGTTGCCATCGACCGCCAGCACCCGCGCCTTGCGCGCAAGCGGAAACGTGAACGTGCCGAGCCCGCAGAAGAGATCGGCGACTTGCTTGGCCTTTCCTATCGCTGCGACCACCAACTCGGTCATGATCGTCTCGGCCGGCGGCGCGGCTTGCACGAAGGCATCCACCGGCAGCGCCACGCGCACGCCGCCGAACGACAATGCGGGTTCAACGAGCATCACCGCCGGCGCGCCGTTGAGCGTGACGCGAGCGATGCCGTTCTTCCCGGCTAGCGCCGCAAGCCTGGCGGCAGCCTCGACGCTCGCCGACGCACCCTCCGTTGCGATCGCCACGTCGAGACCAGCAGGCGTCGCCGTCACCGTCAGCCGCCCCTCGCCGCGATTCGGCACAACAGCGGCGACGAGCTCCCGCAATGCCGGCAGCGCACCGGCGATCGCCGGCTGCAGCACCGGGCACACAGCAATGTCGATCAGCGAGTGCGTACCCTCCTCGCGAAAGCCGAGCCGCACGCCCTTGGCGTCGCGAACGGCTGTCAGCACAGCGCGCCGCCGCGTCCCGGGCGGGATCTCTGCCAGCGGCGCAATCTCGGGCACGAGCCCGCGGTGCGCAAATGCGGCACTGACGATCTCCTCCTTCCACGACCGGTAGAGCGACCCGCTCATGTGCTGTGCCGCGCAGCCGCCGCAGGTGCCGAAGTGCGGACAGATCGGCTCCGCACGATCGGGGCTCGGCCGCAGCACGCGGGTGATCCGCCGCCGCGTGCCGTCCTCCTCTGCCAGCACGCGCTCGCCGGGGAGTGCATAGCGCACGTACACCGGACCGCCGGGCGTGTCTGCCAGCCCGTCGCCCTGGGCACCGAGCCTGCTGATTTCGATGCCGGGCTCGTCAGGCATCGCGCACGGCCCCGATCAGGAATTCCTCGTTGCCAGACCCGCCCGCAATGGGCGACGGGATGACGCCGAGCACCCGCCAGCCGGGCTCGCCCGCGAGCCAGTCACGGACGTTTGCGACCGCGCGCTGGCGCGCCGCCTGATCCCTGACGATTCCGCCCTTGCCGATCGCCGCAGGTTCGAGCTCGAACTGCGGTTTGATGAGAGCGACGAGCCAGGCATCCGGCGCCGCGAGCTTCAGCACGGCCGGCAACACTTTCGTGAGCGAGATGAAGCTCACGTCGGCGACGACCGCTGCGACCGGCTCCGGAATTTCGGCGCGGGCAAGCCCGCGGGCATCGCATTGCTCCAGCATGACAACTCGGGGGTCATCGCGCAGTGCGGCGTGAAGCTGGTCATGTCCGACGTCGGCCGCGTAGATCCGAGCGGCGCCGGCCCGCAGCAGCACCTCGGTGAAACCGCCCGTCGAGGCGCCGACATCGATCGCTGTCCGGCCGGTAGCGGACAGCCCGAACGCCTCGAGCGCCGCCGCCAGCTTCAAGCCGCCGCGCGAGACGTAAGGCGATGCGCCCTCGGCGATTTCGATCCTGGCGGCGTCGCCGACCTTCTGGCCGGCCTTGTGCGCGGTGACGCCGTCGACGGTCACCGTCCCGCGCTTGATGAGGTCCCTTGCGCGCGATCGGGTCGCTGCCAGTCCACGTCCGACGAGAGCTTGATCCAATCGTGTCGTCATGCGTTTCCCGACTGGAACGACGCACCATGCGTGGCCCCATGTGATATGAATTGGGGTGTTCGGGTCAACCGCACACGGGAGACCGTTGAACGAGGAGATGTGCCATGTGGATGCCAGATCGCCGCGCCGTCATTGCCGGAACGGCTGCGTTGGCAACTGCGGCCGCAGTCCGCCGCGTCCATGCGCAAGCGCCCGCCGGTCCTTTCCAGCTCGACCCGCTTCCCTATCCCAACGATGCACTGGAGCCTCACATCGATGCACGGACGATGGAGATTCACCACGACCGGCATCACGCCGCCTATGTCAGCAATCTGAACGCGGCGCTCAAGGACCATAGCCAGCTCGCCGCCATGCCGCTCGAGAACATGCTCGCAAAGCTCAGCGAGCTGCCCGAGGCGGTACGGACCGCCGTCCGCAACAACGGCGGCGGGCACGCCAACCACACCATGTTCTGGCAGGTGATGGGCAAGGACGGCGGCGCGCCCGAGGGCGATCTGCTGGCCGCCATCGATCGAGACTTCGGCGGCCTCGCCAAGCTGCAGGAGCAGTTCAACACCGCCGGCACGCGTGTGTTCGGCTCGGGCTGGGTGTTCGTGACCGCCGCCCAGGACGGCAAGCTCGCGCTTGTCGCAAAGCCCAACCAGGACACACCGTTGATGGAGGGCCGGCGCGTCCTATTCGGCAACGACGTCTGGGAGCACGCCTACTACCTGACCTACCAGAACCGTCGCCCCGACTATCTCAAGGCCTGGTGGAACGTGGTGAACTGGCCGAAGGTCGGCGAGCGGTACGCGGCAGCGAAGGCCGGCAAGCTCGTCATCTGACTGGATGGAAAGTTGCGACTGGTGTCGTGCTACGCGGCGTCGGCGGAGTCTCGGGCCCGCGTCCGCAGCATGCAGGCGATCTCGGCAGCCGGCCGCGGCGGGCTGAAGTAGTAGCCCTGCGCCTCCGTGCAGCCCTCGCTGCGCACCCGGTCGAGCTGTTGCTTGGTCTCGACACCTTCCGCCGTCGTCGCCATGCCGAGGCTGTTGCCGAGCCGGATCACCGACCGCACGATCGCGAGCGAATCCTCCCGCGCTTCGGACAGCTCACTGACAAAACCTCGGTCGATCTTGATCCTGCCGAACGGGAACTTGCGCAGGTAGCTGAGCGAGGAGTAGCCCGTACCGAAGTCGTCGAGCGCGATCCTGACGCCGAGGTCGCGCAGCTGGCTGAGCATGGCCAATGCGGTCTCGCTGTCCTGCAGCATCACCGATTCAGTGATCTCGAGCTCGAGCCTGTTGGGGTCGAGCCCGCTCGCCGCCAGCGCGCGGACGACCGTTTGCACCAGTCCGGGACCCTTGAACTGGGCGGCCGAAAGATTGACCGAGACGCGGAAGTGCTCGGGCCAGCCGGCGGCTTCCGCGCAGGCCTGCCGCAGCGCCCATTCGCCGATCGGAACGATCAGGCCGGTCTCCTCCGCAAGCGGGATGAAGTCGGCGGGGGAAGCGGTCGGGCGGCCGGGGCGGTTCCACCTGAGCAGCGCCTCGAAGCCGCACACCTCGTCGCTCTCCAGGTTGACGAACGGCTGATACCAGAGCTCGAGCTCCTGGTTAGCGAGCGCGCTCCTGAGCCCGCACTCGAGCTCGCGCCTCGCCTGCATGTTGAGATTCATCTCCGGCTCGAAGAAGCGGTACGTGCCGGGTCCCTCCCGCTTGGCGCGGTAGAGGGCGAGGTCGGCGTTCTTCAGGAGCTGGTCGGGATCGGTGCCGTCGTCCGGCGCGACCGCAATGCCGATGCTGGTGCCGATGATGAACTGCTGGCCGTCGAGCTCGAAGCTCTCCTTCATCGCCGCCACGATCCGCTTGGCGAGCGCCGTGGCATCGTTGCGGGACTCGAGGCCGCTCTCCAGGATGGCGAACTCATCGCCGCCGAGTCTCGCGACGATGTCCCTCTCCCGCGTGCACCCGCGCAGCCGCTCTGCGACCGCCCTCAGAAGCGCATCGCCGACCGGATGCCCAAGCGTATCGTTGACCTCCTTGAACCGGTCGAGATCGAGCATCAGCACGGCGAGGCGCCCGCTGCCGCGGTTGACGCCGCCGAGCGCCTGGTCGAGTTTCGCCCGGAGCAGCACGCGGTTGGGCAGGTCGGTCAGCGCATCGTGCTCGGCCATGTGCAGGATCTGCGCTTCGGACCGGCGCTGCTCCGTCACGTCCTCGTGCGTCGCGACCCACCCGCCTCCCTCGATCGGATGCCGCCGGACGCAGATCAGGCGGCCATCCTCGAATTCCTCTATCCGGTTCGAGGCTTCGCCGTCTGGGAGCGACTCGAGCGCCGACACTTTCTGGTCGATCGCATCCTCGCTCCGCCCGCCTTTGAGCAATCCGCTCAGCACGCGATGCGCGATGATCGCCCGGTGGGCCGTCCCTGGCACAAGCATATCCGGCGGCAGCCTGTAGAGCTCGGCAAAGCGGTCGTTGCACACCACCAGCCGCCGTTGTCCGTCGTAAAGCGACAGGCCGGCGCCGAGATTCTCCAGCGCCGCCTTGAACCAGATATTCTGCGTACGGAGGCTCTCCTCCTGCTGCCGAAGCCGAAGCTCCAGTCGCCGCCGCTCCGTGACGTCCTCGTGTGTGGCGACCCAGCCGCCGCCCGGCATCGGCTGAGTGACGACCGAGATCGCACGGCCATCCTCCAGCTCGAACACCGATGTCTGCGCCTGGCCTTTTTTGACGACCGCCTCGAGCTGCTTGTAGTAGTCCTCGAGCGGGGCACGCGACAGGCCGCTGGCGCTGCGGTGCCCTACGATCTTGATGAGCGGTGTCCCCTGGCAAACGAGCTGCGGCGGCAATTGGTACATCTGAACGTACCGCTCGTTGCAGACGAGCAGCCGCTGGTCGGCATCGAACATGCTCAATCCCTGCGACATGTTCCGCAGGGCGGCGTCGAATCTCAGGTTCTGGGCCTCGAGCTCCTCCTCGCGCTGCTGCAGCAGCGCGTTCTGAGCTTCCGTGGCGAGCTCGGAGCGGCGGCGCTCGGTGACGTCGGTCAGAGTGCGCACGAACCCGCCCTCCGGCAGCGGCGCCGTCCGAATCTCGAGCACGGTGCCGTCCGGCCTCGTGCGCTGGAAGACGTGGACCTCGCGCGACCGATCGGGATGCAGGATCTGCTCGATGACCGCGCCATCCTCTACGAGCTCGCTGCTCGTGAACTCGCCCCGCTTCTGCAGAGTGGCGACGAGGTCGTCGAACGTGCCTCTCTGGATGTCGAAGTCCGCGGGCAGGCCCACGAGCTTGGCCGCAAGCTCGTTCATGAAAGCGACCTGGCGCCGGTCGTCGACCATCAGGATGCCCTGGCCGATATGATCGAGCGTCAGCGCGAGCTCGCGGCTCTTGCGGCGCGCCAGCTCCTCGCTGTGCCGCGCCGTCTCCGCCGCCTGCCGCAGCTTCTGCTGGTACTGAGCGCCGCCGAAGAGGCCCAGCGCGATCATCAGCGTGAGGACCGCGCCGAACAGCGTGTAGTAGGACCGCCTCTCGTAGTATCCGGCCAGCGCCTCGTGCTTCGCCTTCTCGATCCGCAGGACGAGCGGATAGCCGTCGACCTTGCGGTAGGCGACGAAGTGGTGCTGTCTGTTGCCGGAGGGCTCCAGCCGCGTTCTGGCCGGTCGTCCGTGAATTGCTTCGACCGCGCCGAGGTCGGAGCGGTTGGCGCCGAGCTCGAGCGCCCGCGGTCCGATGCTGGCCCGAATCACCCCGTCGAGTCCCAGGATCGACATCGACCCATCGGTACCCATGTCGATCGGCGGGTCGATCGCGAAGAACTGTGCGGGGTTCATGGAGCCGGTGATGATGCCGGCGAAGTCCCCCCGCCCGGACGTGATCGACCTCGAGAGCTGCAGGTACCAGATGCCGGACAGGCGTCCCAGTATCGGAACGCTGATGAACACCTGGTCTCCGCGTGCCGCGCGATGGATCTGGAAATGGTCGCGCCCGCTGTGGTCCATCGGCTTCGACGCATCGATCGGGATGTTCGATACCCGGAATTGTCCGTGCTCGTCGATCAGCCCGATCTGCATGAGGACGCCGCCGAGCACGTCATGGTTTGGCAGCCGGATCTGGTCCCAGGGCACCACCCCGCCGTTTCTCAACCGTTCGGCGCTGACGTAATCGCGTATGATGAGCAGCGCCCGGTCGACCTCCTTGAGGGTCCGCACGACGTGCGCCGAAAGCACCAGAGTCTGGCCGCTCATCGCTGTATCGATCGCGGCCACCTCCTTGTCGTACTCCGACCGGACCTGCAGCAGGACGCCGACCCACACCGCGACCGCCAGCGAGCAGCCGAGGATCAGCAGGGAATAGCTGTAGGCCTTCGCCCTAAGCGCCGATGCAATCCGCCGTGGCATGTCCGACCTGGCCCGCTCCGCCTCAGTCGAATTTCTTGCCCGGCATTAATGAATCATGCCCGAGAGAAAATCAGAGGCTCGGGGACGGTAGCCCGAACTCGTTAAAGACATGGTATATTCAATACGTCGCCGACGTTCTTAAACGGCCAATTTTATTACGATTTTATGAGTTTCGGCTCCCGGAATACCGGGCGTGGGCTTTATGCGCGGGTCACGTCGTTTGCCGCTACCTCGCGTCCGAGCGCGGCGAGAACGATGGCGACGATGCCGGGGGCAGTGAGGCCGGCGCGCTCATACATGAGCTCCGGCTTGTCGTGCTCGATGAACACGTCAGGGAGCACCATCGACCGGACCTTGAGGCCACGGTCGAGCACCCCCTCCTCGGCCAGGAACTGCAACACGAACGAGCCGAACCCGCCGACCGACCCTTCCTCGATCGTCACCATCACCTCGTGGTTGCGGGCGAGCCGGCGCAGCATGTCCTTGTCGAGGGGCTTCGCAAAGCGGGCATCTGCAACCGTCGCTGAGAGTCCCATGGCCGCGAGCTGGTCGGCCGCCTTCAGGCACTCGGCAAGGCGCGTGCCGAGCGAGACGAGCGCCACTGCCGAGCCCTCGCGGACAATCCGACCCCGCCCGATCTCGAGCGGCTGCCCCTCTGCCGGCAACGGTACGCCGGCGCTCTCTCCGCGGGGATATCGAAACGCTGACGGGCGATCGTCGATGGCGGCCGCCGTCGCCACCATGTGCATCAGCTCGGCCTCGTCGGCTGCAGCCATCAGCACGAAGTCCGGCAAGCAGCCGAGATACGCAATGTCGAAGCTGCCCGCGTGCGTCGGCCCGTCGGCGCCGACAAGGCCCGCCCGATCGATGGCGAAGCGCACGGGCAGGCGCTGGATCGCGACGTCGTGCACCACTTGGTCGTAGGCCCGCTGCAGGAAGGTCGAATAGAGCGCGGCGAACGGCTTGAAGCCCTCGGTGGCGAGACCGGCGGCGAACGTGACCGCATGCTGCTCGGCGATACCGACATCGAACAAGCGGTTCGGGAACTCTTCGCCGAACAGATCGAGCCCGGTGCCGGACGGCATGGCGGCGGTGATCGCGACGATCCGCTCGTCTTTGCGGGCCTCCGCAATCAGGCTGTCCGCAAACACCTTCGTGTAGCTCGGCGCCGTCGGCTTGGTCTTGAACTGATCGCCGGTGATGACGTTGAACCGGCCGACGCCGTGATACTTGTCGGCCGACACCTCCGCCGGCGGGTAGCCCTTGCCCTTGTGCGTGACGACGTGCACCAGGATCGGCCCCTGGTCGGCATCGCGCACGTTCTTCAGGACCGGCAGCAGGTGGTCGAGGTTGTGACCGTCGATCGGCCCGACGTAGTAGAAGCCGAGCTCCTCGAACCAGGTGCCGCCCTGCCAGAGGTGGCGGGTATATTCTTCCATCCGCGCCGCACGCCGCTCCCAGGTCTTGGGCAGCCGCTTGGCAAGCTGCTTGGCGATGTCGCGGACGTAGAAGTAGGAGCCGCTCGATGTGATACGAGCGAGGTAGTGCGAGAGCGCGCCGGTCGGCGGCGCGATCGACATGTCGTTGTCGTTGAGGATCACGATCAGCCGGCTGTCCATCGCGCCGGCATTGTTGATCGCCTCGTAGGCCATACCGGCGCTCATCGCGCCGTCGCCGATCACGCAGACGACGTTGTTCTTGGCGCCCTTGAGATCGCGTGCCACCGCCATGCCGACGCCGGCCGATATCGAGGTCGAGGCGTGCGCGGCGCCGAACGGATCGTATTCGCTCTCCGAGCGCTTGGTGAAGCCCGAGAGCCCTCCGCCCTGCCTGAGCGTGCGGATGCGGCTGCGCCGCCCGGTGATGATCTTGTGCGGGTAGGCTTGGTGCCCGACGTCCCAGATCAGCCGGTCGCGCGGAGTATCGAATACCCAGTGCAGGGCGACCGTCAGCTCGACCACGCCGAGGCCGGCGCCGAGATGTCCGCCGGTCTGGGCGACCGCATCGATCGTCTCCTGCCTGAGCTCGTGCGCGAGCTGGGGCAGGTCCTTCTCCGACAGCCTGCGCAGATCATCGGGAGTCTCGATGAGGTCGAGCAATGGCGTCTTGCTGGTCGGCGCTGTCACTGCAACGCTTCCTTTCGTTTCGATCGCAACCACCGCCTCCCTGCCCGAAAAGGGCTTCGAGTGCAGGGTTCGCCAGGACCGAAGTCGGACTATATCCCATTGTCCGCGGACGGCGCAGCGCACAGTTGCCGCGCCCAGCCGGACTCCAAGCTTTGCTTACGGATCAGGAAATTCAGTTGCCGGAATCGAG
>JBIOVC010000099.1:0-3056 GCA_044867545.1 Hyphomicrobiaceae bacterium
TGGCCTTCTGGACTGTGGCAAGCCGGTGCGCGATGACAAGGGTCGTGCGCCCACTCATCACCGCCTCGAGTGCCTGCTGGACCTGGCCCTCGCTTTCCGCATCGAGCGCACTCGTTGCCTCGTCGAGTAGCAGGATCGGCGCATCCCTGAGGATCGCCCGGGCGATGGCGATACGCTGGCGCTGGCCGCCGGAAAGTGTCGCGCCGCCCTCGCCGAGCCGCGTCGCATAGCCCTGTGGCAGCCCGCGGACGAACCCGTCCGCCTGCGCCGCAATCGCCGCCCGCCGCACCGCATCAAGGGATGCTCCGGGCGCGCCGTAGCGGATGTTCTCCTCCACCGTATCGGCGAACAGCGCGACCTGCTGTGGGACCAGCGCCATTCGCGACCTGAGCGCGGCGAGGTCTACCTCGGCAATGTTGATGCCGTCGATCTCGATCGCGCCCATGCTCGGATCGTAGAACCGGAGCAGCAGGTTGAGCACCGTCGTCTTGCCGGCGCCCGACGGCCCGACGAGAGCAACCGTCTCCCCTGGCCGGGCAGTGAAAGTAATGCCGGCGAGCGATCGGTGGCCTGGGTGCGACGGATAGGAGAAATGGACGTCGCGGAACCGGATCTCTCCGCGGGCAGGTTCCGGCAGCGGCCTCGGTCGGGCCGGCGAGCGGATGGTCGGGGCCGTCGCCAACAGCTCAGCCAGCCGCTCGGTGGCGCCCGCCGCCTGGCTGACCTCGCCCCACACTTCCGACAACTCGGCGAGCGCGCCGGCCGCGAACACCGCATAGAGCACGAACTGCCCGAGCCGGCCCGCCGTCAGCGCTCCACCGATGACGGCCTCGGCCCCGTACCACAGCACGCCGACCACGCTGCCGACGACCAGCAGGATCGCCACGCCCGTGAGCACCGCCCGCGCCGCGAGCCGCGCCTTGGCCGCTCCGAATGCGGCATCGACGGCGCTGGTGAATCGCTGCGCCGCCGCCTGCTCGTGCGTGAACGCGGCGAGCGTGCGCGCCTCCCCGAGGTTCTCCGCCGCGTAGGCCGAAGCTTCCGCCAGCCTGTCCTGCGCCGCGCGCGATCGCTGCCGCACGAGCCGCCCGAACGCGACCAGCGGCAGCACGATCAGCGGAATGGCGACGAACACCAGCACCGCTAGTCCGGGGCTCGTCACCACCATCATGGTGAGCGCGCCGAGGAGCATGATCAGGTTGCGCAGCGCCTGGCTGAGCGCGGTCCCCGCCGCCGCCTTGATCTGCGTTGTGTCGGCCGTGAGCCGGCTCATCACTTCGGCCGAATGGGTGGTGTCGAAGAAGGCGGGACCGAGCGTGGTAAGGTGCCGGAACACGTCGCGCCTGAGATCGGCCACCACCCGCTCGCCGAGCCAGTTCACCAGATAGAACCGCGCCGCGCTGGCGATAGCGAGCACTGCGCCGACCGCGATCAGCGCCAGGAAGTATTGGTCGATGAGGGAGCTGTCCCGGGCCGCGAACCCGAAGTCGATCATCCGCCGGACCGCGACCGGGATCGCCAGCATGGCGAGCGCCGCGACGAGGAGCGCCAGGCCGGCCAGCGCCAGCACGGCCGGATGCTGCGCGAGATAAGGCCTCAGCGCGACGAGCGGCCTGAGCGACCGGCGCTTGGAACCATTGGAATCGGGCTGCTCGGAGCGCACGGGCGTTCGTGATCGTCTGTTGTCTTCGGGTTGAGGCGCGGCTGGTTTCCTTAGGGGGCAAAATGGCCCGCAATTGGACCCAGCGGTCAAGCCTTTCACGACAAGGAATGCCGCTGCGGGTCACCATGTCTCGGGGGCCGGTCGCCGGGCGGGACCGGTCAGCCGCCGCTCCGCTTGTGTCGGCCCGCCCCTTCGGCTAGAAGCTGAGCCTCGAATTCGAGGGCTGCGCCCGGGTTATCCGCGCGGCCGCAAATCCAGCCGATCGAAAGCTCTGAAGCGATGAAGAAGACCGCCGACTTTCACCCGGACTACCATCAGATCAAGGTCGTCATGACCGACGGCACCGAGTTCATGACCTACTCGACCTTCGGCAAGGAGGGCGACACGCTCTCGCTCGACATCGACCCGACGACGCACCCGGCCTGGACCGGCGGCGACCAGCGCCTGACCGACCGCGGCGGCCGCCTGTCGCGGTTCAACAAGCGCTTCGAGGGCCTGTTCAAGAAGTAAGGCCTGCCCGTAGGCGCGCCGGCACCGGGCCACAGCATGCGCCTGTCCTATGCCCAGCGGCTCGAGGACTACCACCTCGATCTCGTGTTCGCCGATCAACCGGCCGGCATCTACGTCGACATCGGCGCCGGGCATCCGATTGCCGATAACGTCAGCTACTGGTTCTACCTGAAGGGCTGGCGCGGTTTGGTGGTCGAGCCGCAGCAGCGCCTGGCCGCCCTCTACGCCCACGTCCGCCCGCGCGACACCGCCTTCTGCGGTCTCGTCGGCCGTCAGGATGGTGAGGCCGACTTCCACGTCGTCGACCGGATGCACGGGCTTTCGACCACGCTGCAAAGCCACGCCGCGGCCGCCGCCGGTCTCGGTGCGAGCTTCACGACCATCAAGGCTCCCGTGCGCACGCTGGCGGCACTGTGCGCGGAGCACGGAATCGCGCACGCCGACTTCCTGAAGATCGACGTCGAGGGTGCCGAGGCCGACGTCATCGCCGGCAACGACTGGGAGAGATTCCGCCCCCGCGTGCTGGTGATCGAGGCGGCTGCTCCCGGCTCCGCCGCCGACGACTGGCGCGCCTGGGAGCCGGTGCTGCTCGCCAATCGCTATCGCTTCGCGTTCTTCGATGGCCTGAACCGCTTCTATGTGGCGGAGGAATGTGCCGAGCTCATCACACGCTTTCCGCCAGAGCCCGCGCCCTGGGACTGCGTCGAGCACCTGTGGGACTACGGCCGTGCGCTGGACCGTCCGGACCACTGCGACCACGCGCTGGCGCGCCGGCTCGTCGAGGGCTTCCTTGCGGCGCTGCCATCGCTCGATCCCGACCTGCTCGCCAGGCTCCTAAGCGCGGCTGACGGAGCGCCGATGCCTGAGCAATCGGCCGAGGTTA
>JBIOVC010000100.1:0-4283 GCA_044867545.1 Hyphomicrobiaceae bacterium
GCACGCGAACGCGGTCGCATGACCGATCGCGATCGGTCGGATTGCGCCGAAGGGAAAGGCCGCGCTTTCGAGCGGCGCCGAGGTCACGCGCTTCAGAAGCGCGGGTGCGTTGGGTCCCATCACGGCCAGCATCGAGTAGGCGGACGTGACATCGGTCAGCGTCGCCCGCGCACCTTCGCGGACGTTGCGGCGAATCCAGTCGGCGTCGCGCACCGCCTGCGCGGTACCGGTGAGGATCAGGAACTCCGTGGACGAGAGCCGAGCGACGGTGACGTCGCTCTCGTAGCCGCCGCGTGCATTGAGCAATCCAGTGTAGACGCTCTGCCCGACAGGCACCGCGATTTCGCTCGCGCAGAGCCGGTTGAGCTCCGCCTCGGCATCGGGCCCTTGCACCAAAAACTTGGCGAACGACGTCAGATCGAACAGCCCGACGGCCCGGCGTACCGCGAGCTGCTCTTCGACGTGCCAGGGGAACCAGTTCTGCCGATCCCATCCGTAGCGAATCTCGCGCGTCTCGCCCTTGGGCGCGAACACGTTGGGACGCTCCCAGCCCATCTTCGAACCCCAGATCGCACTCTTGGCGTCGAGCCGGTCGTAGAGCGGCGAGCGCCGGAAAGGACGCGCGGTCTCGAGCTCGCGGTTCGGCCACGGCATCATGTAGTGCAGCCCCACCACCTCGCCGACGCGGTCCCTGAGCCAGGCAGGGTTGGCGTTGAAGGGAGCAAAGCGGCGGATGTCGACTGGCCACAGGTCGAGCTGCGGCTCGCCCTTGTCGATCCATTCGGCGAGCGCCATGCCGGCCCCGCCGGCGCTGGCGATCCCCATCGAGTTGAACCCGGCGGCGACAAAGAGCCCCCGCACGCCGGGCGCCTCGCCGAGGATGTAGTTGTTGTCGGCGGTGAAGCTCTCCGGGCCGTTGATGAACTGCTTCACCTGCGCATGCTCGAGCGCCGGCACGCGCTCGATCGCATTCCTCATCAGGATCTCGAACTGGTCCCAGTCGTCGGGCAAGAGCTGGAACTCGAACCCCTCCGGGATGGGGTCCATGCTCCAGGGCTTGGCCTTCGGCTCGAAGCCGCCCATCACCAGTCCGCCGATCTCCTCCTTGAAGTAGATGTAGCCGTCGGGGTCCCTGAGGCAGGGCAGGTCGCGGACGACACCCTCGATCGGACCGGTGACGATATACATGTGCTCGCACGGATAGAGCGGAACCGGCACGCCGACCGAGCCCGCAAGCGCTCGCGACCACATACCGCCCGCAATCACCACCACGTCCGCGGCGACCCTGCCGGCAGGCGTTTCGACGCCCCTGACCCGGCCGCCGGCGACGTCGACGCCCGTCACCGGCGTGCGCTCGATGATCCGCGCGCCGCGCGCCTGGGCGCCTTTGGCAAGCGCTTGAGTGATGTCTGCCGGGTTGGCCTTGCCGTCACCCGGCAGCCACACCGCTCCGACGAGATCGTCGGAGCGCATCGGCCGCCACTTCCGGCCGGCCTCGCCCGGTGCCAGCAACTCGCAGTCGACGCCTTGGATGCGCGCGGAAGCGGCAATGCGCTTCAGCAGCGTCATGCGCTCCGGCGTGCGGGCGACGGTCAGCGAGCCGCACTGCTTCCATCCCGTCGCCTGCCCGGTCTCAGCCTCGAGCCCTGCATAGAGCTCGGTCGAGTAGCGGATCAGCCGCGTCAGGCTTTGGTGTGGGCGGAGCTGGCCGACGAGGCCGGCAGCATGCCACGTTGTCCCGCCCGTGAGCCGCCCTTGCTCCAGCAGCACGGTATCCCGCCAGCCGAGCTTGGTCAGATGGTAGGCGATCGAGCAGCCGGCGATGCCGCCGCCGATGATCACCGCGCGTGCGTGCGAAGGCAGGGCCGTGGACACGGAAACCCTCTGCGGACGTGGGACTTGCCTCCCCTGGAAATGCCTCAAAATGCAATATAACGCCACAAATTAATCAATGGCTGTCCGGCAGCAGGATGCCGATGCGCCGCTCCGTGAACCATTTGGCGAGCGCGCCTGTCGGACGCCGGTCGGCGATAAGACCGGCGACCTTGTCCGCGCCTGCGACCGGAAAGGGAGTTTCGCGATCGAACTTCGATGCATCGGCGAGCAGGTAGGCTTGCGAGACGGCCGCGATCAGGTGCGAGCGGAACTGCGCGGCGGTCTTGGTGTAGTCGGTGAGCCCGGCCTTGGGCGAAAGCCCGCCGACGCCGACGAACGCCAAGTCGAAGCTGAAGCCGTCGAGCGCGGCGATCGTCTCGGCGCTCATGCTGGCTTCATCGTTCGGATCGATCTCGCCGCCGAGCAGGTGCACCTTGTGGCCCGCGCGCGCGAGTATCGTCGCCACGCCGAGGCTGTTGGTGGCGGCCGCCGCGATCCCGCGCATCGTCGCGATCTCCTCGGCGAGCACGAGCGTGGTGGAGCCGGAGTCGATCAGCACCGTCGCCCCGTCGAACAGCAGCCGCGCCGCACGCTTGGCGACCAGCAGCTTTGCTCTCCTGTGCTCTTCGTTGCGCTGCGCGAGACCCGGCTCGACCACCCGGCGGCGTGTCGCCCCGCCGTGGACGATCTCGGCGTCGCCAAGCTCCGCCAGCAGCTTGAGGTCGCGCCGGATGGTCTCGCGCGAGACCCCGAGCGCGGTGGAGAGCTGGCTGACCGAGACCGAGCCGAGCGAGCTCAGACGGCGGCGGATTTCGTCGAGCCGGTCGACGGCGAGCGGGCGGTTCATGGCGGGCGTACTGGGTACCTGGGTGGGACCGTCCGGCACGCTACCGCTATTGGGGCCGATGATCTACCGGCCACCGGTAGAAAGACGCCGGGCGACGGCCTCGGCGATCTGGGATGGCGTATCCGCAACGAAGACCCCGGCACTTTCCAGCGCCTTCCGCTTGCTCGGGTAGCTGCCCCGGTTGCCGGTGACGATGGCGCCGGCGTGGCCCATCTTCTTCCCCGGAGGCGACGCCCCGCCTGCAATGAAGGCGACAACCGGCTTCCGCATCCCCTTGGCGTATTCGGCCGCCTCCTCCTCCATGGTCCCGCCGATCTCGCCGACGATCACCGCGGCGTCGGTGCGGCTGTCTTGGTCGAGCGCCCTGAGCGCATCGCCGGTCGTCGTGCCGATCATCGGATCGCCGCCGATGCCGATGAAGGCCGACTGCCCGAGCCCCGCCCGGGTCAGGTTGAGGCAGACGAGCGTGCCGAGGCTGCCGCTGCGGGAGATGACGCCGACCCGGCCCGGCCTGAACACGCTCGGCTCGAACGCTGGCATGATGCCGACGAAGCATTCTCCGGGCTTGACGAGGCCGGCCGTGTTCGGCCCGACGATCCGCATGCCGCTGCGGGCGGCCGCGGCGTGGATCTCCATCACGTCCTGCGCCGGGATGTGCTCGGTCAGGACCACGAGCAGCTTGATGCCCGCCTCGGCCGTCGAGATCGCCGCATCCCGCACCATTGGCGGCGGAATGAACATCACCGCCACGTTGGCGCCAGTCGCGCGCACCGCGTCCTTCGGCGAGGCGAACACCGGCACGCCGCAATGCGTGTCGCCGGCCCGCTTCGGATTGACGCCGGCGACGACTTGCGTGCCATAGGCGATCATCTTCTCGGTCCAGAACGTCCCCTGACGGCCGGTGATGCCGAGCACGACGACCTTGTCGCTCTTGCGTACGATCATCGTGCTGCCCGCACCGCTGCCTGCACCGCATCCTCCATCAGGTCGAACGGCTCGATGCCGAGCCGCTCGCGGACGAGCGCAATCGCCTCCGCCTCGCCGGTGCCGTGGATCGAGAAGAACACCGGCACGCTGGGCTGGAGCTTCTGCCACGCCTTCACGACGCCGTCGGCCATCACGTCGGTGCGCGCGAACGCCCCGCAGAAGTTGATGACGAGGCTCTTGACCCCCGGATTGGAAAGCACGAGGTCGAGCGCAGCCTCCGCCTTGGTGTAGGCCTCGCCGCCGATCTCGAGGAAGTTGGCGGGCCGTCCGCCGAAGTGGCGGATGACATCCATGGTGGTCATCGTCAGCCCGGCGCCGTTGGCGAGCAGGCCGACGTTGCCGTCGAGCTGGATGAATTTGAGCCCCTGCGCGGCGGCCCGGCGATCCAGATCGGTCATGGCGCCGGGCGATCCGAGCTTTGCCAGCTCCTCCTGCCGATAGACCGCCGCGTCGTCGAGCACGTACTTGCAGTCGAGCGCGGCGACGCCACCGTCTTTGAGCACCACCAGCGGGTTGATCTCGATGAGCTCGGCGTCGGCCTTGCGGTAGGCCCCGTAGAGGCGCGCCAGCACGT
>JBIOVC010000101.1:0-16750 GCA_044867545.1 Hyphomicrobiaceae bacterium
CTACGTCACGCACAAAGGCAACGTCGTCCGTCGGCGGTACTGGGACCGCAAGCTGATGCCCGGCGTCTCGGTCAAGCAGGCCTTTCCGTTCCTCGGCAAGAAGCTCGCCATCGACGACGTCGTGCGCTCAGCCGACCTGACGCCAAGCAGGGCAGTACCAAGCAAGGCCGCAGTCGTTGCTCCGGCTGTCACGCCGACCTTCGCTTTCAACGAAGCCGGCAACAATGAGAGCAGAGGTAGCCGCGGCGGCAGCAGCCCGAGCAGCGGAGGAGATCCCGGCGGCGGGCACGGTGGTCATGGTGGCCACGGCGGCCATGGCGGTCACGGCGGCCATGGCGGTCACGGTGGCCATGACGGTCACGGCGGACACGATGGTGGCCATGGAGGCGGCCACGGTGGCCACGGCGGCGGCCATGGTGGCCATGGCGGAGACGGTGGCGGTCGCGGCGGAGACGGAGGCGGTCGCGGCAAGTGAAGTGTCGCAGCCGGAGATTGGCGCCGGGCCTTAACAGCGCCGCTTGAGCTTCCTACCTGGGCAGCGTGGAGAGCCCCATGCTGCCCGAGCGCCCCTACGATGAGATCGAGCCATTCGCAGATTTCAGGCGGGTCGTCGACGCCAGCGTCTTCGAGCCGGTGCCCGACAGCCACATCCTGGGACTGTCCGACGTCACCAACTCGACCGCCGCGATAGGGGCGGGCCGCTACAAGGCCGTGAACCTTGCCGGCGCAGCGGTGATCAGCGCCGTCATGAACGCGCTGAACGGAAAGGCCTTCGCCTTCGTGTTCGGCGGGGATGGCGCAAGCTACCTCGTCTCACCGGAGGACCACACGCGCGCTGCTCGGGCCGCGGCCGAGACCGCCGCTTGGGTCAGGGACGAGCTCGACCTCGAGCTGCGCATCGCCTTCGTCCCAGTCGAGGCGATCCGCGCCGCGGGCTTGGACCTCCGGGTCGCACGCTTTGCCGCCTCGCCGAGCGTCTCCTACGCGATCCTGTCGGGCGGCGGACTGGCCTGGGCCGAAGCGCAAATGAAAGCGGGATCATTCCGCGCCGAGCCTTCACCGCCAGGCGCCCGCCCCGACCTGTCGGGCCTCTCCTGCCGCTGGCGCCCGCTCGAGAGCCGCAACGGCACTATCCTGTCGTTGATCGTACGGCCCGAGGAGACCGCCGCGCCGGAAGCCTTTGCCACGGTCGTGCACGACCTGATCGGCATCGTCGAACGAGACGCAGCGCGTGCCGGCCACCCGGTCCCGGTCGAGGGCCCACCCTACCAATGGCCCGCCGAGAGTATCAGGCTCGAGGCACGGGCCGGGGGACCCTCCCGATCGAGAATGCTGAGATGGGCCGCCGTCGCAGGCGAAAGCCTGCTGGCGCTCGCCCTGTTTCGCACCGGCCTGCCGCTCGGGCGCTTCGATCCCAGGCACTATCGCCGGCAGACCGCGCTCAATACGGACTTCCGCAAGTTCGACGATGGATTGCGCATGACGGTGGATTGCAGCCTCGCGACGGCTGATGCAATCGAGCGGCGGCTGGCCTCCGCTCTCCCAGGGACCGTCCGCTACGGCACCCACCGTCAGGCCTCGGCGCTGATGACCTGCATCGTCCCCTCACCCCTGATGGACAATCACCTCCATTTCGTCGACGGCGCCGGCGGAGGCTATGCCGCCGCCGCAGCAAGCCTGAAGTAGCCCGGGCATCACGCCCAGGACCTCAGGCTTGCGAAACGTGTGGCAGAACGCGTAGTCTTGCCCGGTTTTTTGCCTGGTCGATTGACGCTCTTTTGAACATTGGGCTCGGCCTGCCGGTCGGCAAGGGCGGGGCGGGCTTGGAGAACTAGCGTGGACACCAATCTCTTTCGCTATGTCTGGCGCCACAGCCGACGCGAGCAGCTCGCCGTCCTCCTGCTGATTGTCCTCTCGCTGCCGTTCTATTTCGCTTCCCTCGACGTTCCGAAGACGATCGTCAACGAGGCATTGCAGGGACGCGCGTTCGCGCAAGGCAACAGCACGGCCGTACTGTTCCGGCTCGAGCTGTCGATGCCGGCCTGGACCGGAACCGACAAGGTCCAGCTCTTGCCTGGCATCGAGCTTGAGCGCCTGTCGTTTCTGCTCACGCTCTGCGGCCTGTTCCTGGCGCTGGTGCTGATCAACGGCGCCTTCAAATTCGTCATCAACACGCGCAAGGGCATCCTTGGCGAGCAAATGCTGCGCAGGCTGCGATACGACCTGTTCGCCCGCCTCCTCCGCTTCCGTCCCGAGGACATCCGCGCGGTCAAGCCCGCCGAGGCGGCGAGCATGATCAAGGACGAGGTCGAGGCGATCGGCGACTTCTCCGGCGACGCCTTCATCCAGCCGTTCTTCCTCGGTGCCCAGGCACTGACTGCGCTGACCTTCATCATGGTGCAGAACGTCGGCCTCGGCGCGATCGCGCTCATGGTCGTGCTGATCCAAGCCGTCCTTATTCCGCGGCTGCGTCGGCGCCTGATCACGCTCGGCGTCGAGCGCCAGATCGAATCCCGCAGGCTTGCAGGGCGCATCGGCGCCGTCGTCGAGGCGGCGCCGGCAATCCATACGCATGGTGCCGCCGCCTACAGCCGAGCCGGCATCGACAACCAGTTGGCCAAGCTGCTCGGCATCCGCATCAACCTCTTCAAGCGCAAATTTGCCGTCAAATACCTGAACAACCTGCTGGCGCAGGTGACGCCGTTCTTCTTCTACTCCTTTGGCGGCTACCTGGCGCTCCGCGGCAGCCTCGATCTCGGCCAGCTCTTGGCCGTGATCGTCGCCTATCGCGACTTGCCGCCGCCGATCAAGGAGCTGATCGACTGGGATCAGCAGCGCACCGACATCTCGGTCAAGTATCAGCAGATCGCCTCCGTCTTCGCCTCGGACGACCTACTGCCGGAGGTCGACGGCTCCAGGCTCCCGGAGCCCCCACCCGCCGATGCACCGATCATCATCGACGGCCTCCAGGTCGTCGACCGCAACGGCAACCGTCTGCTGGAGAGCTTCAGCGCCACGCTTCCGCGGCCGAGCAGCATCGCGCTGCTCGGCCCCGCCGGCGGCGGCCGCGACGTGCTGGCACGCGCACTCGGCCGTCAGATCACCGAATACCAGGGGGAGATCCGCATCGGCAGCACCAACGTTGCCTCGCTGCCGAACGAGGTGCTTTCCCGGGTCGTCAACTACGCCGGTGCCGACCCGGGGCTGCTGCCGGGCTCGATCCGCGAGAACGTGACCCTCGCCGTCCGCCGTGTCGCACAGCCCCTCGCGCACGACGCGACCTCGTTCCGGCCGGACCTCGACGACATCTGGCTCGACCACGCAGCCGCCGACGTGTCGAGCAGCGAGGAGCTCGACGACCTGATCATCCGAGCGCTGGGCACAACCGGAATGCTCGAGGACATCTACAAGTTCGGATTGCTGGGCCGGCTCGCCTCACACACCGATCCCGGCCTCGTCGCCAAGCTCGTCGAAGCGCGCCGCCTTGTCCGCAGCGAGCTCGGCAAGCGTGATCTCCTGCGGCTGGTCGAGCCTTTCGATCCGGACCGCTACAACGCCAACGCATCGATCGCCGAGAACCTCTTGTTCGGTGTGCCGCTTCACCGGGACCTCGCCGGCGGCGGTCTTGTGCAGGATCGATACCTGCGGTCCGTGCTCGATGCCGAGGGCCTGACCACGCCGCTCGCCGGCGTCGGTGTGCGAATCGCCGAGATCACGCTCGAAATGACAGCCGGCATGTCCGCCGGCCACGCACTGTTCGAGCGCTACGCCTTCATCACACCGCAGGAGATGGAGGGCTTCCGCTTCAGCCTGGACCTCGTGAAAAGCCGGGGCGGGGCACAGGATTTCGACGACGAAAGTGCCGCCAAGTTCATCGGGCTTGCGCTGCGCTACATCGAGGCGCGCCACCGCTTCAACCTGCTCGATGCGCACTTCATGGACCGCATCGTGCGCGCCCGACACCGCTTCCACGACGATCTCCCGAAGAGATATTCGGCGCGGATCGAGTTCTACGACCCGGCAAAATTCATTCTTGCCGCACCGATCCGCGAAAATCTTCTGTTCGGCCGCGCTGTCTTCGGCCTGCCAAATACCGAGCAGATGATATGGGACGTCATGCGCAAGCTGTTGAGCGAGATGGGGCTCGAGCAGGCGGTCTACCGCCTGGGGCTCGACCACGACATCGGCCCGAGCGGAAAGCTCATCTCCGCTCAGCAGCGGGCAGCCGTTGGCCTCGCACGCTGCCTCGTCAAGCGCCCTCAGGTACTGATCCTCGACAGCGCGCTGGCTGCGTTCAACCAGAGCGACGCCGCCGCCATTCTCGACAACACACGTGCGTGGATGACGGGACGGACGATCATCGCTACGCTGTCCGACATGGCAGAGGCGAAAAGCTTCGACCACATCATCCGGCTCGAGGGAACTCGTGCCGCACTCGCGGCACAACCCGCGGAGGCCGCCTAGTGTGATGATCGAGAAGTCCGCTGCATCGGTCAGGCTAGGTTCGGGGGCGGACTTCTCGATCTGAATCACACTAGGGACCTTGATTTTGCTAGTGTCCTTCAGATCGCGAAATTCGTTCCGAGGTCGCGGCACAATGAGACGAATTTCGCGATCAGGACACTAAGCCGCACAACTCTCTCGTTCTGGCCCATGCACCGATGACTGAAGGGTCCTGAAATGGCACTCAACGTCGAGGCAAACACCCTTCAGCAGATTCCGATGTTTGCAGGGATCGATGTCGGCAAGCTCAAGCTGCTCGCCTTCGCCGGTCAGCGCATCGCCTGCACCGCAGGCGAGGTCATCTTCCGCCAGCATGAGCCCTCGGACGCCGTCTACATCGTGCTCGAAGGCGAGGTCGACATATTCCGCGAGCGGACGGACGGCAGGATCAAGCTGGCACGCCTAGGCCCGGGGCAGCTCATCGGCGAGATCGGCGTGCTCTGCGACCGCACGCGCACGGCGACCGTCGAGGCCGCCTCGGAGCTTCAGGTGCTGCGCATCGAGAAAGCCGTATTCCTCGACTTCGTCAACGAGCTGCCGCAGCTCGCCCTGTCGATCATCAGGGAGCTTGGACGCCGGCTCGATCTGATGAACGAGCAGCTCGCTCGCGCCAGCGGCACCGGGGCTTAGTCTAAAGCGCACCCTCGCCGGTCTCGCCGGTGCGCACCCGTACCGCCGACTCGAGCGGCATCACGAAGATCTTCCCGTCCCCGATATTGCCGGTCCGCGCCGCGTTGCGGATGGCCTCGACCGTCCGCTCGGCAAGGGTTGCAGGCACCGCCACCTCGATCTTGAGCTTCGGCACGAATCCGATCTCGTACTCGGCGCCGCGGTAGATCTCCTTGTGTCCCTTCTGCCGGCCGAAACCGCGCACCTCGCTGACCGTCAGGCCCTGGATGCCGAGCTCGGTCAGCGCGCCGCGTACTTGATCGAGCTTGAAGGGCTGAATTATCGCAATGATGAATCGCATGGCTGTCGATCCCGTCAATGTTCACATGTTGTAGCCGCTCTCACCGTGCGCGGCGAGATCGAGCCCCTTGACCTCGTCGTCATTGCTGACCCTGAGGCCGACCGCCGCCTGCACGATCTTGATCACAACATAAGTCCCCACCACCGACCATGCCAGCGTCGCGATCACGCCGAGCAGCTGGACGCCGAATTGGGTGAGGACACCGCGGCCGTCGGCCAGTCCGACGCCGCCGAACGCCGTATCGGCCAAGATCGCCGTAAGCAGCGTCCCCGCCGCCCCGCCGACACCGTGCACGGCGAACACGTCGAGCGAATCGTCGATCCTGAAGCGCTGCTTCACCACGGAGACCATCACGTAGCAGAGCCCGCCGCCGATGAGCCCGATCACCAGCGCGCCGGCCGGCCCGACGAAGCCCGACGCCGGCGTGATCGTCGCGAGCCCCGCAATCGTCCCGGTGACCATGCCGATCATGCTGGGCCGTCCGAACTTGACCCACTCGATCGCCACCCAGACGAGCGACGCCGTGGCCGCGGAGATGTGCGTCACGGTCATCGCCATGCCGGCACTGGCGCCCGCCGACAGCGCGCTGCCCGCGTTGAAGCCGTACCATCCGACCCACAGCATCGACGCGCCGACCATCGTCATCCAGGGCGCATGCGGCGGCTTGACATCCGTCGGGAAGCCCGCCCGCGGCCGCAGCATGATAGCAAGGATCAGCGCCGACACGCCCGCCGTGACGTGCACGACCATACCGCCGGCAAAATCCATCGCGCCGAGCGCGCCGAGCCACCCTCCACCCCAGACCCAGTGCGCGACCGGCGCATAGACGATGACCAGCCACAGGCCGCTGAACAGCAGCACCGCCTCGAACCTGATGCGCTCGACGAACGCGCCGACGATCAGCGCCGGCGTGATGATCGCAAACGTCATCTGGAACATGAAGAACACGGTCTCGGGGATCGTCGTGTTGGGGAAGACGGCCGCGTGCCTGACACCGCCGAGGAATGCCTTGCTGAGATCACCGATCCAGGGGTTCCCCGCCCCGAAGGCGAGGCTGTAGCCGCACACCAGCCAAAGCACTGAGACGAGGCAGGCGATCGCGAAGCAGTGCATCAGCACGGAGAGCACGTTGGGCGCGCGGACGAGCCCGGCATAGAACAGCGACAAGCCCGGCAGCGTCATGAACAGCACGAGCGCGGTGGATGTCAGCACCCACGCGGTGTCAGCCCCGTTGATCATGGATAATCTCCCTCCCCTTGCTGGCGCGTACGAGCTCTCGTCGCGACCTTGTACCGATGCACCCGCGGTCGTCCGACCGAATGCTAGTCAGCTGTCGAAAATGCCTAACTGCTGATCAATTCCTGCGCAATACGTCAGCAGCATGGGATCGACATGATTGTGGGCCGATCGGCGTTACCGGCGTGGCAGCCGCCCGCTCGCGGCCGGACCTCATGCGGCGCGATGGCGCGCGACCGGCTTTCCCTGCCCCAATCAGAGGACTATGGATATGCTCAACGACAGGGAGCCAAGGAGCTGAAGCGCAATGAGCGAGCAATTTGTCTGCAAGATCGCCGAGTTCAAGGATGGGGACCGCCGCATCGTGCAGGTCGGCCCGCACGAGATCGGCGTCTTCAAGGACAAGGGCAATTACTACGCCTACAGCAACTACTGCCTCCACCAGGGCGGGCCCGCCTGCGAGGGCATCATCATCGCCAAGGTGGAGGAGATGCTGATGCCGGACAAGACCTCCCGCGGCCTCTACTTCTCCGACACCGAGACACACTTCGTCTGCCCCTGGCACGGCTACGAGTACGACATCAAGACCGGGGAGTGCGTGTCGGACCGGCGGCTGAAGCTCAGGAAATACAAGGTGATCCAGAAAGGGGATGATCTCTATGTCGTCGCCTAGGCCGGCGCCCGCCAAGAGCACGCGCAAGCGCTCGCCGCCCCGCAGGCAGGCCGCGCCTCCGATCGCCGCAAAGGCTGCCGAGCTGGCCAAGGAGGTCGAGCAGGCACTCTCCGACGGCCGCGCCGACGCCTTGCCCCCGGAGTGCATCCAGTCGCTGATGTCCGCCGCCTGCCGGGCCTATGCGGCGCACGACGAGGCCGGAACCAAGTACCCCCCGCTCGCCGAGCGGAGCCCCGCCACCGCGACCGATGTGATGGTGACCACGAGCGGCCTTCTGAAGGCGGCCGGCCTGCAGGTATTCGAGCTTGGCATGTGGGTGAGCTACACTGGCCGATAAGGCCGATCGCGAACAACAACGATGCTGCACGAGGAGGACACTCATGGAACTCACTACTGACCGCGGACGCCGCGTGTCGGTCGAGGAGCTGAACACCACCCGTCTGCTGCGCAATGCCCGCAAGCAGGCCGATCAGCGCAAGCTGGACGAGATCCTCGTGGTCGACGTCGACGCCCATCACTACGAGAATGAGAACTTCGGTGAGATTCTCCCGTTCATGGAGAACGACGTATTCCGCCAGCTCACGATCTCGGGCCGCGCCAAGGGTCGCCACAGCATCGTCCCCGGCCAAGTCGGTTTCCAGGACATGGGCGGCCGCGTCACCCGCTATCCGATGCGTTCGAGCGAGAAGACGGAGCCGGGACGCCAGCGCGACGTGGTGCTGGGCGAGCGCTGGATGGACGCCATGAGCGTCGACTATTCCTGCCTCTTCCCGACCGGCATGCTGAATGTCGGCCTGCATCCGCTGAAGGAAATGGAAGTCGACCTCTGCTGGGCCTACAACCGCTGGCTGACCGAGAAGGTGCTGCCCGAGTCCAACGGCCGCATGTACTCGATGCTGAGCCTGCCCTTCTCCGACGCCGATGCCTCCCTGCGCCACGTCGAGACCTTCGGCGGCCGTGAAGGCGTGAAGGGCTTCATGGTGACGACCGTACGCACGCTCCCCGTGCACGACAACGCCTACATGAAGGTCTACCGGGCGATGGAGGAGCGCGGCCTCGCGCTGTCGTTCCATTCCGGCCCGAACTGGGGCGAGCCGGTCTTCCGCGGCTTGAACCGCTTCCTCTCGGTGCACGCGTTGGGCTTCAGCTTCTACAACATCCTCCATTGCACCAACTGGGTCGTGAACGGCATGGGCGAGCGCTTCCCCAAGCTGCCGGTGATCTGGATCGAGTCCGGATTGGCCTGGATACCGTTCCTGATGCAGCGCCTCGACCACGAGTACATGCTGCGCTCCTCCGAGTGCCCGCTCTTGAAGAAGAAGCCGAGCGACTACATGCGCGACATGTACTACTCGACTCAGCCGATGGAGATCCAGGACATGGAGGCGCTGGAGTGTACGTTCCGCATGATCAACGCGGAGACGCAGCTTCTCTACTCCTCCGACTACCCGCACTGGGATTTCGACCTGCCGGGCACGATCTACGACCTTCCGTTCCTGTCGGAGAAGGCCAAGCACAGCATCCTCGGCGGAACCGCTGCCCGCATCTTCAAGCTGCCGCCGCGCAGCGAGAAGCAACGGGAGAATCTGCGCCGGTTCGGCAACCTGACCGCAGCTTGAGCAACGCCGAATGCCCGCGAGCCTGAGCGCGCAGGAAGCGCTGATCTATGCCATGGTCACCACCGCAGCCGTCGATCGCACGATCGCGGACGACGAGCTCGGCCGTATCGGCTCGATCGTCAGGGAGCTGCCGCCGTTCCGCGAGTACGACCGGGACTGGCTCGTCGGCGAGGCGCAGGAGTGCGGCAAGGTGCTCGCCAAGCTCGACGGCCTCGCCAAGGTGCTCGAGCTGATTGCCGACGGATTGTCGGACCATATGCGGGAGACCGCATATGTGCTGGCGGCCGAGGTCGCCGCCACCGACATGCGCGTCAAGGTCGAGGAGGTGCGGTTCCTGGAAATGCTGGCCGAGAAGCTCAGGCTAGACAAGCTCACCTGCGCGGCGCTCGAGCGCGCCGCCAAGGCCCGGCACCAGCGAGTGCTCGAGCACTAGCAGCCACGCGCTACTTCTGCTTGCACGCGTCTGGGCTGCTTGCGCAATACGCCAAGCCGAGGATGCCGATGAATACTCCGACATTGGTCGCCGTGTTGGCGGCCTCCGACTCGGCTCTGCTCAACAAGTCCTTGGCGCGAACCCATTCCTCTCTGCCGCCAACATGGCGTACCCTGACGGCATCGTTGCCGACGTCAACCCCTACGACCTGGACAACCGAGTTGTCTCCCACGAGCTGGTACAGATAGTAGGTCTCCCCGAGGCGCACGTACCGAACGTCCGCTGCCCAACCTGTGCCGATCGATGCGATTGCGAGAGTTAGCGACAGAAAAACGATCTTCGCGTACTGCATGAAAGGACTCCATAAAAGACACACTCATTAGAGGCTGAAAACCACATAAACATGCAACTTTTGCCGCCCTGTGACAAGCGCGAGCCCATCCCGAGTGCGGGCACCATCGGACCTGAGGCCGCACGGATCGCTGCTTCCGAGCCGCCCCTAATCCAGATAGTCTGGACCGACAGCTCTTCCGAACAGGTCCCGGCACAATAAAACTCATGCGTGACCGACTGCACTTCTACTTCCTGAACGCGGGCCACTTCATCGACCACCTGCTGATGCTGGTCTACGCCACCGTCGCCGCATTAGTGCTCACTCAGGAATGGGGCATGAGCTATGCCGCGCTGGTGCCCTACGCGACCCCCGGCTTCGTCGCCTTCGGCGTGCTGGCGCTGCCCGCCGGCTGGCTCGCCGACCGCTGGAGCCGCCAGGGCATGATGGCGGTGTTCTTCATCGGCATCGGCATCGCCTCGATCGCAACCTCGCTGGCAACCACCGCGATCGAGATGGCCATCGGCCTGCTCATCGTCGGCGCCTTCGCCGCAATCTATCACCCGGTCGGCCTGGCGCTCGTCGTGCAGAAATTCGCCAAGACCGGAGCAGCGATCGGCATCAACGGCGTGTTCGGCAACCTCGGCGTCGGCAGCGCGGCATTGATCACCGGCTATTTCATCGACAACGGCGGCTGGCGCGCGGCGTTCATCGTGCCGGGCATCCTGTCGCTGCTGATCGGCCTGGCCTACACCGCGATCTTCTGGAACGACATCGTCGCGGCAAACGGCCGCCAGCAGGACGCCGGCAAGGCGGTAGGCATCCACGCGGGCGAGCCCGCCGCACCTGTCGCGCCTCGGGATGTCATCATCCGCCTGCTGGCGATCGTGTTCTTCACGACCGCCGTCTCAGGCATCATCTTCCAGTCGACCACGTTCGCGTTGCCCAAGGTGTTCGAGGAGCGGCTGACCGGATTAGCGGGCTCCGCGACCTTGATCGGCTGGCTCGCCTTCATCGTGTTCGCGGTGGCTTCCATCGCCCAGGTGATCGTCGGCTATCTGCTCGATCGCCTGGGGCCGCGCCCCGTCTTCATGGCCGTCGCCGCGATCCAGGTCGTGTTCTTCGCCGCCATGCCGGGCCTCACCGACTGGCCGGCACTGCTCGTCGCGCTCGCCTTCATGCTCGGCGCCTTCGGCCAGATCCCGATCAATGACTACATGATCGGCAAGATGGCCAAGTCGGAATTCCGGGCCTCGATCTACGGCACGCGCTACGTGGTGACGTTCGCGGTGCTGGGCTTAGCGCTTCCGCTTATCGCCTGGGTGCACCAGGGCTGGGGCTTCGACATGCTGTTCAAGATCCTGGCGCTGGCCGCCGCCGTAACCTTCGCGGCCGTCGCGCTGCTCCCCACACGGCTCCCCGAGCCCGAAGCAGCGCCGGCGCGCGCCTGACGCATCGGCTCAGTTCGCGCCCTTGCGTCCGGCCGCGACCCGGCTCTCGCGCTCCTCCGGCGCACCGAAGTGCTCGAAGTAGCGCGGATCGATCTTCTCGACCGGAAGAATGATCAGGACATCCGTGGTCCCGAACTGCCGGTCGATCACCGCGCCGTCGCCGATCATCGCCCCGAGCCGCAGGTAGCCCTTGATCAGCGGCGGCAGCACCTTGAGTGCGGCTTTGACGTCGACCTTGCTCTTCGGCAACCGGTCCATGCGGACATGGAGATGCGGATGAGCGCGCACGTACCATTCATCGGGCGCCAGCGCGTAGTGGTAGAGGAACGACAGCGCCATGGCGTGCTCGTCGGGATCGGTGCCCTCGAAGCTGGCGCAGCCAATCATCACGTCGACCTTGTGCTGGCGCACATAGGTCCAGAGCCCGTGCCACAGAAGCTCGACGGTGCGCTTGTTGCGGTAGGCTTTGAGCACGCAGGAGCGTCCGAGCTCCATGAATCGGTAGCGCGGCGACTTTGCCGCAATCAGCGGCGCGATGTCGTACTCGCCTTGCGTGTAGAAGCCGAGCGTCCGCTTCGCCACTTCCTCGCGGAGCACGCGATAGGTGCCGATCACGCGCACCTTCTGGCGGCGCGGCCAGCCAAGCGGCGCATCTACCGTGTGTGAGGTATCGACCACGAGCAGGTGGTCGCAGATCTTGTCGTAGCGGTCCTCGTCGCGGCGCCGCATCTGCGCGGTGAGCGTCGGCTTCGCCGACATCTCGTTGTAGAACACCTCGTAGCGCAGCCGTTGGGCGCGCTTGATGTCCGCCCGCGTGCGCGCGAGCCGGACTTCGAGATCACCGATCCTGCCGTAGGCCTTGACCGGGCGCCGGACCGGCAGCATCCGCGGCAGCAACGGCAAGCCGCTTCTTTTTTCGACCCTGAGTACGCCGAACTGCCGCAGGCGCCGGCGTGACCCGCCACGCTTCCACCTGCTGACCAGATCGCGTGCGTAAAAGCGCATCCGCAGTCTCCAGCTCCCCCACCGCCGGCGCTCGGCGCGTTCCCTCGCCCAACGCAGCGGCCCCGCCGCATCCTCCCCATTCGTCTTTGCGGCCGAGCATGCCTCAGAACGCGCCGGACCGCACGCCGGAAGCGTCGGCCGCTGCTCCCGCTGCAACTAGAGCTAGTATGAATGGTCAGTGGTGACAACGGCGCCGGGTACCGGGTGAAGTCCCCCTCACATTCCCATCCATCGTCATCCTCGCCCGAGTGCGCCGAAGGCGCATCGGGGCCTGCACCGGCGAAGGCCGGTGGGCGGGGACCCAGCGTAAGAGTCGTCGAAGACACAAGGTACATATCGAGCCTCCGGCACTCCTTGTGCTGGATCCCCGGCCTCGCTCCCCCGGGGGTCGCTTCGGCCCAGGATGACGGCTGTTGTGGTTTTCAAAGTGAGACACTACCGGGTGCCGCCGAAGCCGGCGGGCGCTAGTGTCCCGATTCCGAAGTTCGCCTGTGCTCGATGCCAGGTTCCCGAGCGAACTTCGGAATCTTAAGGGACACTAGAATCATAGAGTTGCTAGTGTGATTCAGATCGAGAAATTCGCTCAGAGGGTGGCCGCAAGCACCGGCGAATTTCTCGATCATCACACTACGCGGCCTGATTGTCGTCCTTCCCCGGACCGACAGGCTCCCAATGCCGCGCAATCAGCGCCTCGAGCTCGGCTCGATCGAAGGGCTTCGCCAGGTAGTCGTCGAGGCCGCCTTCGAGACACCGCCTCCGGTCCTCCGGAAAGGCATTTGCCGTCACCGCCACGATCGGCGGCAGCGTCCGGCCGCGCCCGCCGGCCCCGGCCTCTCGCTCGATCCGACGCATAGCACGCGCCGCCTCGAGCCCATCGAGCTTCGGCATGTGGACGTCCATCAGCACGAGGTCGAAGACCGGCGCCATACCCTCGAGCGATTGCCGCACGAGCGCCACCGCCTGCTCGCCATCGGCCGCAACGACGCTCGTGCAGCCGATCTTCTCGAGCATGCGTTGCGCCAGCATTGCGTTGATCGCGTTGTCCTCTGCGATCAGCACATGCCGACCACCAAGCTGGGTAGCGTGCCGCTGCTCGACCGGCCGCCCCGGCGCACTTCCCCTGCCTTGAGGAGCCTGCGTCGAATCGTGGATGCCAATCTGCGCAAGCAGTGACTGCGGGCGCACCGGCCGAACCAGGTAGGCGTCGAAGCCGATCGCACGGAAGGTCTTGAGATTGGCGCGCGCCAGCGCATCGATCAGCACAATTCCCCGCACCGAGCGGCCCCGTGCGATCGACCGTGCATGAGCGAGCGCCTGGCCGGCTTCGTCCGGGTCCGCTTGCGAGTCGACGATTACGAGATCGACCGGCACACCCGACTGGGCAGCCGCCGTGATCTCCTCATTCGCCGGCAAGTCGTCCGCCTCGTCCACCGTCACATGAATGTCGCGCAGGCTGACGGCCAGCGCCCGCCGCTCGATCAGCCGGTCGAACGCCAGCAGCACGCGCCCGGGGACGCTGCCGCGCGGCGCCCGGGACAGCACGGTCCCGACGCCTTCGATGGTGTCGAGCTCGAGCTCCGCGGTGAACGTGGCGCCGCGACCCGGCTCGCTCTCGACGTGAATATCTCCCCCCATCGCCCGCGCCAGCCGCCGCGAGATGGTAAGCCCAAGCCCGGTACCGCCGCGCCGGCGGGCCATCGGCTCCTCTGCCTTCGCAAACTCGGCAAATACGGCCTCGATAGCGCTGGCAGACAGCCCGATGCCGGTATCCTTGACGCGGATGGCGACCCTTGCCTTCGAGCCATGCCGTTCGAGCAGCACGAGGCTGACCAGGATCCCGCCACGATCCGTGAACTTCAGCGAGTTGCCGATCAGGTTGAGCAGGATCTGGCGCACGCGGGCCTCGTCGCCGATCAGCCGGAGCGGCAGGTTGGGATCGACAGTCCACGCGATCTCGAGGTCCTTCTCGTGCGCCTTCCTCGACAACAGCTCCACCGTCCCCTGCACGCAACCATCGAGCGCGAATGCGCCCTTGTGCAGCTCGAGCTTGCCGGCTTCGATCTTGGAGAAGTCGAGGATCTCGTCGATCAACTGCAGGAGCGTGCGCGCCGACTGGTCGATCGCCTGCGTATAGGTTTGCTGCTCTGGTGTGAGCGTCGTCTCGCCGAGCAGCCCCGCCATGCCGAGGATGCCATTCATCGGCGTACGGATTTCATGGCTCATCGCTGCCAGGAACCGGGACTTGGCCCGGTTGGCCGACTGCGCCTCGTCGCGCGCCTCCGCGAGCTGCACCTCAAAGGCGCGCTGCTCGGTGACATCGCGGCCGATGGTCTGCACCTCGAAGCCGTTGCCATCCGCGTCAGCGACCGTGTGCTCCTCGATCGTGAACCATCGGGGACCTTCGGCAGTCGCCAAGCGTTGCAGATAGCGCCGCTGCGGCGGAACGCTACCCACCGCCGGCGCCTGATCCTCGTGCTCGAGCACCGTCGGCAGGAACTCTGAGCCCAGCACCTCCGCCGCCGTGACCCCGAACGCCCTGCAGAACGCCTTGTTGACGAACGTCAGCCGCCCCTCGCCGTCGCGGCGGGAGATCACCTCGCCTTGCGTGTCGAGCAGGTCGCGATAGCGCGTGTCGTTGTCGGCGAGCTCCCAGGCGATGTCCTTGAGCTGCTCGATACGCCACTCGAGCCGCTCCCCGACGGCAGCTATGTTCTCGAACTCGGCGCCGGCGAGCGCTTCGCCGCTTTCTCTCCCGACGTAGAGTGCGAGCGCGGCGAGCAGCACCCCGAGCACCAGCAGCACGTGCGCCAGGCCCGCCGGTGCGGGCAACAGGGCGAGGCCCGCAACGAGCAGCACGATCGAAACGACGACGAGCACGCCGGCAGCCACAGCGCCGGCACGCCCCTCCGTACCGGAAAGGCCGAGCAGGCGAAGCGTTGCCAGCGTGTGCCGTGGCCACGTCCGCCGCGGATTAACCGTTCTGTCGCTCACGTGAAGGCGCTCTGTTCGTTCGGAAATCTCGTGCTGGGCTTCACCAAATCACACAGCACTTGAGAAACGCTTGAAAGATTTGGTTAATTCAAACGCGGCGGACACCGTAAAGCGATCCCGGCAAGGCCGGGCAGGCAAGTACCGCCGCAGACGGGAGGAACATGGGACCGCTCAACGGCATGCGCATCGTCGAGATTGCGGGCATCGGGCCGGCGCCATTCGCCGCCATGCTCCTGGCCGACATGGGCGCGGAGGTCATCCGGATCGACCGTCGCGCCAGAGTAGACCTCGGCACGCCGGTCCACGGCGATCCGAAGTTCGAGGTGCTGAGGCGCGGGCGACGGTCCGTCGCGGTGGATCTCAAGACCGACGCCGGCCGTGACGTCGTGCTGCGGCTCATCGCCAAGGCAGACGCCCTGATCGAGGGCTTCCGGCCCGGCGTCATGGAGCGCCTGGGGCTCGGACCCGATGCATGCCTCGCGGTCAACCCCCGGCTCGTCTACGGACGGGTGACCGGTTTCGGCCAGAAGGGCCCGCTGGCAGAGCGCGCCGGCCATGACATCGACTACATCGCGCTCGCAGGCGTGCTCGGCAGCATCGGTGAGAAAGGCGGACCTCCGGTGCCACCCCTCAACCTCGTCGGCGACTTCGGCGGCGGCGGAATGTTCCTGGCGTTCGGCATCCTCGCAGCCCGCATCAGCGCGCTTCACACTGGAATAGGCCAGGTTGTCGATGCCGCCATGGTCGATGGCGCGGCCTATCTCCTGGCACCGATCCTCGGTCTCCATTCCGCCGGCCTGTGGCGCGACGAGCGCGGCACCAATCTGCTCGACGGCAGCACCCCGTGGTATGGCGTGTATGCGACGTCCGACGGCCGCTATATGGCGGTCGGCGCCATCGAACACCGCTTCTACGATGAGCTCATCGACAAGCTGGGGCTCGCCGGCGAGCCGCTCCCCGGCCAGCACGACCGCTCCGGCTGGCCCGTTCTCCGCGAGCGCTTCTCTGCGGTCTTCAGCTCACGGACGGCCGCCGAATGGGAGGAGATATTCTCGGGAAGCGACGCCTGCGTCGTGCCGGTGCTCTCTCTTGGCGATGCGCCGCGCCATCCGCACAACCGCGCACGCGAAACCTTCATTGAGCGCAACGGCGTCACCGAGCCCGCGCCCGCGCCGCGCTTCGATCGGACGCCGGCAACCGCCGGCCATCCACCCCGCCCGCTGGGCGCCGACACCGACGCCGTGCTGGCCGACTGGGGGTTCTCGGCGGAGGAGATCGAGGAGCTGAGACGCGAGGTCGTGATCGGCTACGAGTGACTCACGGCTTGGTCTCGGAATCCTCATCGATCCGCCGCGCCGCATCGATGCTCATCAGCGGCACGCCGTCCCGGATCGGGAACGCGAGCCGCGCCGCCCGGCTGATCAGCTCGCCGCGGACCGGATCATAGTCGAGCGACGTCTTCGTCAGCGGGCAGACGAGAATCTCGAGCAGCCGGCGGTCGACCGAATTCGGTTCCGGTGTCTGTGGCTCACCGCCCA